>NZ_JAAHIG010000151.1:0-19640 GCF_010692305.1 Moorena sp. SIO4G3
GCGACAGCCACGCAACGCCGATTTAGTCGATGGTTGCAACGGTCCCCGGATTAATCCACAACGGTTATACAGACCGCTGATTCAAGGGGCATTGAAGGGGTGGTCAGAATCATTGAAGTTTGCTGAGTTTAGACACTTCCATGTTATGGAATCAGTATTGCCTGAAACGGGAACGCCGTAGTCTATAGAGGACGCGCTGTTCCCATTGCGTGGGCTATTTTAGAGCATCCTAGTAGCAGTGTCAATATTCAAGCCGTGCCTTGCCCTGCTTAAACGGGTTGGGAGCCTGATGCCAGTTGGGGTCAAAGTAATTTTGCGTAGGCAGACGAGGGTTTATCGATACCAAATTGGATGAAGTATGCCTGTCAACAGCTTGGGAGCGAATTATCGCATCCGCACTTCTGAGCGATTTCTGGATTTGGCGACCTGGTAACCGTTGGTGTCCTGTCATTGATTTTCACTTGGGACTCCGACAAGCTCTACTGCTCCAAAATGTTCGTATTCATAAAACGAACCCCTATGGCCGATGTCAATCTTGCCAAGGAATGTGTTGGAGTCAGTGGAGAACTTTGGTACATCGTCAGTAATGAAGCCACCACCCCATACGACTTTTCGTGAATATGGCTTGCGCTTTGATATTGAGGAAAGTTTTCAAGGGTGATAAGTCCAATGGTTTTGAACTCGTTTGCTCTCAGATTCGCAACTCACCTGCGTTATCCCGGTTGTGCTTGGTATTAGCGATCACTACTTTATATTTAACCGCTCAAGGAACGGAGGTAGTCGCTCAAGGAAAACGCCGTATGGTTGACCCTCACTGGCGCACGAGGAAGCAGCTATCTAAAAATTGGTTGGTCATGGGAAAAGAGCTGCTCTGACTCTTGGTTGGGAGTTGTTTCAAACCCTCATTCTAAATGGTAGACCCGATCCATCTCCAGCGTTCGCAAAGCGTCTGCTACGCAGAATCGCCTCTCGAAAACAGGATGAGAAAAAGAGGTATCGGTTGGAGTTTACAGTAAGGTCTTAAGACGGCTGCTTGTTGAGTTTTGTCAGTCAACCAGGCCGAACCCCTCTACCAACAAGCACTAGAGCTAGTGTTCCACGTCTTTTCATTTTATTGACCAGGTTGCCCAATAATTCGACCGCTGTTTCCGGGTCATAGGCTACTGAGGCCCATAGGTAACGTCCAAGTTTTTCGCAGAATCGAAAGTCTGTAGCCTTTGTGTCTACGATGGCAAACTGTAGTTCTTCAGGTGTGTACCAGTCAATCATTGATGCCATCATTACTTTCATCTGAGCAGTTTTCCCACTACCTGTACAGCCACCGACGAAATAGTAGGGATTACTTGGGTCACCAAAGTCAACCGTTATTGGATTTCGGTCAATGTCGTAGCCAATCAAAGCGTTAAGTAATCCATCTGGTTTAGGCTCTGTCCGGTATTCAAGAAAATTTCGGTTTTTCTTGACGATGTCTACGGTTACGGTTTTGCCAACAGTAACCACTGGGGGAGTATCTAGCTTTAATTTAATCTGTAAGTCATTTACGTAGTCATCTAGTTTGTCAGCTTTTACGCCACTTAGGGGTGTCACCGACACATTATCTAGTTCTAGTGCCAGGACTCGACTCTGTTCGGTTGTCGGGATTATGTCAACGGAACTACTTCCCATTGCCGTCAATTTTCAACTTCCCATTATTTTTGCCAACAAAAACAAAAATAATAAATAGTTAATTTTAAAGGGAACTAGAGGCAAAAATTAAATACCAATAAGTCCGATTACAGGAACTTAGAAGACTTTTTGTGATCTTTTTTCATTCTGACAGAAAATAACAAAAAGACGACGGCACTTAATATTAGTTGTAATCTGTTAATTCTTGTGTTGGAAGTGGGTAGGTCGTCCGTTGGGATTACCGCCTGAAAGTGGAACTAGGTTAAGCGACCGATTGGTCGATGTCTGTCGTTGGTACTGGGTAGGTGACTCGGTTGGGTCACCTACCCATCATTGGAACTAAGGAAGTAGTCGGGGTTAGCCACTACCTTTGTTGGGTTTTATGTAGCCTTGTTGGGACTGGGTGGTAAGGTTTTTTCCTTACCGCGATCGCTGTACCAATGAAAAGCCCCAGCGACTGCCGGGGTGTGGAGTGCAATGGTAGGATGTGATTGATTAAATGTAGTTCTGCGGGGAATAGGGATTGATTCCATGTTCTCGCAGTATTCGTAATAGGCGAGCATTTTCTGCCTCTAGATGGTCTGGTTCAGCCATGCCTTCACAGAGGTCTTCCAATTGCTGATTTAGTTCCTGGTTGATATACTGCCAGCATTCGCTATTGTTTCTTAGATCGGTGTTCTCAGCTTCTAAGAAACTTACGTATTCAGAAAGCTTTTCATTTCTTTCGGTGATTGTAGTCGTATCACCGAAAGCTTCACGAATCCTTTCCTCTAATGCATCTATGATCAATCCGTTAGTCAATGCAAAAGCCCTTTTGTTGCCTTTGTTTCCACGACTATGCCAGTAAAGCCCAACTATGACCGGAGGCCATCCACTGATACGAGTCTGCCCTTTTAGTTGCTCTGGGTTTAAAACCTCAAAAGTGCCGGGCGTAAAACCCTTGCCCCATATATCTTTGAAGGCTTTTGAGCGCAAAAAACGCCGGGCGTAAGATTCATCTTCTCCTATGGTTTCAGCAGAACCAGTCTGAGACATCAAGTAATCTCCAGACTCCGTCTTGAAACCATCAGCCTTAATGTCCCCAATGTAGAAAGGACAGTGAGTTACGTATTGCTTATTTTCCATGGTTAGAATGAATATGACATTGAACTGGAGTAATCCTCCACTTAGCGATCGCACCATTGACGGGGAATGCGATCGCTTATTAATAAGTATACCTATTTGATCGTCATCGGCAAATATTTCTTTTGTTATCTTTGTCGCCTCAAAAAGTTAACAAGAGACGACAGGAAAATCAATGATCACTGCAAGCCAGTAATGTATAGTGCCCCGCCTACGGCCAATCGCTTTTAGGTGTTCCGTTCATAAAAACGCTCAATTAATCGATTTTTATCGTCTTTATTTACGAGTACAAATAGCTTACTTTGCCCAACGATAGAAATGGGCGACGTTATGCTTGCCCACTTTTCTCCTTGTTTTATTCGTTTTCCGGAAAACTAGGTAGAGTTAAGGTACAGGTCACAGACTTCCCGGCGTTGGACAGAGAGGCACCGTAGGTGATCGCATCAAATATCTGCCATTTCCACTAATAGAACTACTTCCCACCAGAGTTAAAACTATTGCGAAAAACTATTGCGTATAGAGATAATTAAAAGTACCGATAATCCCGGTTATGTTAATTAGTCGGAAGATAATAATAACCTACAGTATAATTTGATGTCAGTTTGGGTGAAATACTTGCGCGCCACTTCCTTGTGAGAAGATGGGCGATAGACTGCCCGAATCACTGTTCAATTGCGTTTGGTAGGTAAGGAATACCCTCATGACAAGTCCCCAGGTGATCTGTGCTGGTGAAATGTTGTTTGACCGTTTGTCTAATCAGCCAGGAAAACCCCTAGAACAGGTGGAGTCTTGGACAGACTATCCCGGTGGCGCACCAGCGAATACTGCTTGTGCTTTAGTAAAGCTGGGTATACCCACTGCATTTATTGGTTGTATTGGTCAAGATCAGCCAGGAGACATACTGGTAGAGTTGTTAAAGGACGTTGGTGTCGATGGTACGGGAGTACAGCGTCATGGTACAGCTCCCACACGGATTGTCTATGTAGTGCGAGATGCCTCAGGCGATCGCAGTTTTGCTGGATTTGGTGATATCGATACCACAGAATTCGCTGATACACGACTTCAAGCGGATCACTTGCCTACTGAACTATTTAAGGAAGCTAAGTTTCTGGTATTGGGGACTCTGGAATTAGCCTATCCCGACAGTAAGGCAGCAATTAACCAAGCGGTTAAGTTAGCACAACAACACCAGGTCTCTATATTTATAGATGTGAACTGGCGACCGGTCTTTTGGAATGATGCCAATACTGCCATTGAAATTATTCAAGACATGATCCAGCAAGCGGACTTCCTGAAACTGACTGATGAGGAGGGAGAGTTTTTGTTTGGCACTGCTGATCCAAAAGCGATCGCACAACGGTTGGATAAGGTCAAAGGAGTATTAGTCACAGCCGGGGAACGAGGCTGCGCCTACTATCTGGGAGGAAACGAAGGGAAGTTACCAGCATTTTCTGTAGCAGTGCAGGATACAACCGGTGCCGGAGATGGCTTTACTGGTGGCATTATTTATCAACTATGCCACCGTGACCGGTCGAGTCTGAGTGATCCAACCGTTGCCAAAGATGTGGTTACCTATGCCAGTGCAGTAGGCGCACTGACCACTCTCAAGCCTGGTGCGATCGCAGCTCAACCTACATTAGCTGAGGTGGAAGCTTTTCTATCTAGTTAATAGACTTCGCGGCAGTTGTCGGGAACAGGGAACAGGGAACAGGGAACAGGGAATAACCAATTTAAATGGACATCAGCTTACTATATAACAACTTATTATCTTTAAACTGAAGTTTCTCTTCCCCCGACTCCCGACTCCCGACTCCCGACTCCCGACTCCCGACTCCCTACTCCCTACTGCCTAAAACATGGATAATTCAAACTACTATTCCAACTACTATAGTTACCTTGGGCAGGATAAGGAACCAACTCCACAATGCCCTGCTGATTAATTATCCATCCTTGGGCTTCAATAATAGGTGATTTCTTTTTAGTCATTGCTTGTGCCTGATCTGGCCTGTTATAGCCTAATGTCCTTTTGCTCCAACTCCGGCTTCTTCTCCTATTGCTTAATTGTGTACTGCCTTGATCAACCATCAGCCGCAAATCCGGTACCACCACTTGACCCCGCAACACCCCAGCTGGGTTAGCGGGGATTCCTCCTTTTCCGGTAACTAAAAAACTATTCCCCCTGTTTGCTGCACAATCGGTGATGATTTGATTGCTCGTATCCACTACATCTACAGGTAGCTTATCTAAGGCTTGGGCGGGGTTAACTTCTGGAGTATTGAGAGTAACGCTGCCATCAATACCAAGTTTGGAGGAAGCGGTAATCTTACTACTGCGATCGCTAAAAATTCCAATGGCCGAAATCGTGATATTTCCCCCACGGCCTAAAATGGCATTGGCAGTGATGTTACTACCCTTTGATGTCACCAAAAAGTCAGTGGTGATAGTGATATTCCCACCAGTAGCAGTATCCCTGGCATTAGTCGTTATCCCACTGTTGTTCCGTAAGAAAATTAGTTTGGCATTAGAGAGGGTAATATTCCCTTGGTCTCCAGCAGAGGTTTCAGCATTGAGGAAACCATTGTCAAGTTTGATGGTATCAGCAGAGACGTCCAAGGTTCCAGCAACACCGGTACCTGTACTGCTGACCGTTACCAAGGCGCGTCCGCTAACGCTAAATGTCTTGGTATTCAGGTTAAGGGAACCCGCTTTGCCTGTTTGGGTTGCCCGAGATGCGATCGCACTAGCTGCTCCATCTGGGTCAATGCTGTTTCGTCCAACTCTCGCTAATCGCTCGTTGTAGGTAGGGTCTATACCAGACAGAGTGATCTTCTCAGAAGCATTGATAGTAATATTACCGGCATCACCACCCTTGAAGCTAGAAGTAAAAATCTGAGCGCCATCGATTAATGCCAGGGTGTCCACATCTAAGCTAATTTCACCAGCTGAAGCATCAGTCTGACTTTTAGCAGTGATCACTGCCCCATTATCCAGACCGAGGGTAGGAGTTTGAATGAAAATTTCACCACCAATCCCAGTTGCGTTAGATTCGGTGTTAGCAGAGATAGCGCTAGAGGAGCCAAGGGCGGGACTGAAGCCAGACAGAGTAACCCTTTCTGTAGCATAAATCTCAACATTACCAGCATTACCTTGACCAGAAGTAGAAGCCCGTAATTCTGCTCCATCCTCTACCGTCAAGCCCTCAGTTTCTATGGTCAAATTACCCCCATTTCCCGTAGCTCTTCGGTTCACCCCTGCGATTAAGTTGCTGCGAAACTGACCATCAGGTGATGTCCCAATCACCTCTATTTCTTTAGCCTGTATCGATATAAACCCCCCATCACCCTCACCAGCAGTAGAGGTGTTGATACTTGCTCCTTCTCGTACTCTCAGACGTTCTGTATCAATCAATATAGTTCCTCCGTCCCCTGTGGCTCTGGGTAGGACATCAGTAAACAAGCCACTAAAGGATGAGTTATTGTTTGACGTCTCAACTAATAACTCAACCTCCCCGATTCCCACCACATCTACCTCAGTCGCCCGAATTGTCACGGTACCACCATTCCCATCACCATAGGTTCCAGAGCCTACCTGTGACCCATCCCGTACGATCAGACGCTGGGTATCAATAGTCAAATCTCCCCCATTGCCGGTCGCATCTGGAATCACACCAGTGGACAAAACGCTTTGGGATAAATCAACCGTATCCGTCACTGTGATAGTTACATCTCCAGCATTTCCTGTCCGTGCCGCAACCGCTAAGATGTCTGCGTCATTCATCGACAAGTTACGACTGGTAAGTGTGATATCCCCACCGCCTCTAACACCGTAAGTCCTAACCAAGCTCTCGTCAAAAACAATATCCTCTGTTGCCTGTAAGCTTATACTTCCTCCCTCACCAGAAGTAGAAATAGTCTTGAGATCGTTTGTCCTAATGGTGCCATTGGTTGCATTCAGGGAGATGGATCCACTATCAATAATCTGGGCTGATTCATCATCAAATTCCGCAAATGTAGGCATTTCTGCTTCAACACCAGTTAGGATAATGGTATATTCACCGATCTCAAAACCACTTCTATCTTCCCAACCTACCAAAGGTAACTCACTGCCAAGCTGATCTGCTTCATCAATACTGGTAAAATCCCCCGTATCGTCTCCATCGGGAAATATATCTCCTGCTTCACTAACTGGTTCTACACCAAAACCACTAATCCCTAGATAGTAAATTCCTGGCTCCGTTGGGGTTAGGGGATTGCCTGCTGGTAAGAGTGATTGAACACAACCACCACAGTCGGTGTCATCATCATTGGCATAAATTCCGATACCCTCTTCATCAAACAAGAATAACTGGGTGTCTAACTCAGTCCCCTCAGTGGTGCGAGCCGAAAAAGTCCCCCCCCCGGTCAGAAAGATTTGGTACAGGTCTACATCAGTTTCTTCGCTTATCGTGCCAGATATAAATATGAACTGAAAGGGCACTCCCGGAGAATCACTAATAACTGTAGCTGTCTCAAGCACTTGTCCGGTATCTCTAACCGGGGGAATTGATGTATCAATGTTACCAACGGTTATATTCGCACCGGAAATAGCAATGTTCGTTCCATTGGTGCGGATGGTGTCAAAAAAGGTATCTTCCATCCGAAAGTCCCCTACCCCATCCCGGTCTGCATCAGCAGTAAACACCATTACTTCACTGCCTGATTTTAAGTTTAGCTCGTTATCCTCTAAGTCGTCGATTACTATATCATTGGTTGCTTGTAGAACAAAATTATTACTTCTTGAGAAATCCTCCATAAGGGTCTCGTAGAGAGTGGTAGCTGCCAAATCCTCAAGCTGACTTAATGGAGTAGTTATAATAGCATCCGCTGTGTCGGAATTATTAGCAATTTCAGGATTAATTTCATCTATGGCATCTTCTTGAGAGCCATTAGCAATGATGATATCTGTGGAATCAACTAATAAGGTTCCCGCAAAACCATTCATGGCGCTAGTATCAATATCTCCCCGCAAAATTAGGTATTCTTGTCCTGATATTTCTACATAGCCACCGTTACCAGAAATTTGCCCACCACGAGCTCTGATGGTGCCGTAAAATCCAGTAATTTCATTCCCTGAAATAATTACTCTACCGCCATTGCCTTGTGTGATCGCATCAGCACGAATCTCAACATTAGGACCAATGAAGGTGCGGCTAGTTTCTTGGTTACCAATGATAACGCTCCCCCCACCGTTAGGGCCAGACACATTAATCTCGGTATTATCTAATAAGCTAATCTGGGAACCACTGACTTCTACTGTTCCTGCTCGTGCTCTCAAAGAACCAGTGCTAGTGATGGTATCTGCTGATAGGATTAGACGTTGCCCACTACCAACAGCTAAGTTGCCCTGATTCCTGATCTGAGCTTGATGTTGACGTAAAGCATTGGTAAAGAAAGCACCAGGTTGAATAGTCAGTAAGTCACTGGTTTCCGGCTCTGTGGCGCTAAATAGTCCTTGCTCCCCTAACCTAATCCCATCGGCTGTAGTAGCAATAAATGAGCCACGGATATCTAACCGAGCGTTGTTGCCAAAATTAATACCATTGGGATTGATTAAATAAAGATTTGCTGTTCCCTCTACCCCCAGAGTCCCGAATATTTGTGAGATATTGCTACCTGTTACACGAGTAATAATGTTAGCAATCCCATTCGGGTTAGCAAAGTAAACGTTTTGTCCCTCATTAACATGAAATTCTAGGAAACTATGGAACAGATTACTGCCTCGAATGGCACCACCTTCAATTAAGTCTCTAAATTCTTGGGGAGTGAACTTGGACTGTTCTACTCCTAAGGTTTCATCGGGGGTAATCTGGGCATAAGCCGCCTGGTGATCAACTATCCAAGCGATGCTGGCTAATAAAACAATAGAGAGTTTTGAGTACCAAGATAACATCCTTGCTCCTGTACCTTAGAGGGCTAGACCAATGTCTCTGTGTGATGCACCAGCTTTGTGAAAAAATCATCCAGATACTTTGACTGTGATGGAATCACTGACAAATCTTTTTTTTCGTGATATTACTGATGCTTCGGCCTAATTCTGGCACAGTCTTCCCGTCTTGCCCTCGTGGAAATTACCCAGGATCGACTTGGAGAATCTAGGTTGATCAGCGGTAGTCGTAAATACTTTTAGCTAAGCTATAGCGCGCAGCACTATAGAAGCCTGTATAGTTGTCAGAATGTCTACGTTCTTTTTTAGTTTAGCCTCCCAATCAAATTGTACCTTGATGTCGTTAATTTTTAATTCGGTTATTTTTCAACTTTAAATCAACTAGGTTTATTTTTAAAGATATACAAAAGCAGGGTAGGATGTATGTAACGCACCCTAGGCAAATTTACAAATATGAGATGCACCCGGTGCTTTGTGGCACAGGCTTCAAGCCTGTGACGTAACGACTGATAGCACCTCAAGTAGCGTGCGCTTAGGGCATATGCTTACCTTCTAGGAATACATCGGAAAATGGGATTCAATGCTGAGAATTAAGCACTAGGACTAAAGAATCCCACTGGCCTAAAACCGCCAACTACTTCTTCAAGGTTGTCATCGGTTAGTTCAAAGTCGTCATCGGTTACTTTGAGTTCCTGATCCGTTAGACTTCTAAAGCCAGCGTTGTCTGACACCAACTGGTCTGTTGAGCAGTTGTTTTTTTTGAGTGAATTCTTGATTTGTTGGGTATTCATGGTCATCCTGCAGTTGAATTTATTGATTAATTAACTCAATTCTCTACTAGTTTAGCAGATATTCCATGATTATTATTTTCTTCAAAATAAATTATTTCCCCGGAAGATTCGCTGAAATTATCCTATAATTTTCGCTTTAGGTGCGCTTGATCTAAACTTTACTTTAACTTTAAATTTTGTCCGAATACTTACAAGCAGGATTGATGATTAAACAAACTCCCATGGTTAATTTGGATAGGATAGACGACTAACTCCATAATTACCTGGTCATTAATGTCCATCCTTGGGGTTCAATGATCGGTAATGATCGGTAATTTCGGATAGTATTATTCTGAGATAACTCCGGATTGTACTCCTATTAAATGGCTGATAAAACTCTGATTACTGCGGTTTGCATAACTATCAGGTGCGTTCTTACCATTAAGAATTAAATTCGCCACGGGTCGCACCTCAGGTACACAGGATTTTTTTTGCCTCTTCCCTCTTACCTGCTCCCTGCTCGCTGCTCCCTGCTCGCTGCTCCCTAAAAAGCCAAAAATTTGTACCTAATTGAATTGCAAACCGCTGTAATTGCTAATTAACTGTAAAATTAACTTATTATAAATCCTGACTTTTTAATCCTGGATAAAGTTGGTTATGTCGAATTCAGTTTATAATCATAATTATAATAAAATAAAAAACAGGGTAGGCTTTATGTACAGAGCCTACCCTAACCCACTTTTTTATTGCAGAGGTAATAATTAATTAAAGTCTAGAGTATAAATTGCCTCTGTCTGAGTCTACTTATGGTGATTCATAAACCTTCTATTCTTGATGCAGTTGCTCATGGGAGGAACCACGGCAGTCGCTCATGGGGGAGACCCCCACAGGTCGGCGCGGCCTCCCCAAGACCGTAATGGTGCGTTTGACCCGTAATTAAATTCGCCACGGGTCGCACCTCTGCATCGCTAAATACATGGATGAATGGGATTCAATCCTGAGAATTAAGCGCTAGGACTAAAGTATAGAAAGCGACCACCAACGGCTTCTTCAAGGTTGTCATCGCTTAGTTCCAGGTCGTCATCTGTTAGTTGTATTTCCTGATCCGTTAGACTTTCAAAGTCAGAATTTTCTGACACCAACTGGTCTGTTGACCCGTTGTTTTTTTTCATTGAATTCTTGGTTGGTTGGGTATTCATAGCCATCGTTAAATTCAATTAATTGCTTGACTTCAATATCTACTAGTTTAGCAGAGATTACCTGAAGCGGAGACAAGGATTCCGAAAATCATGTGGGGTAATAATTTGATATAATTATGGTAAAATAAAGATAAATAGTTTTCAATAAGACCTATCTACTTACAAGGATGCCATCATTGTAAGTAGTCGGACACAATTAAACTTAATTGTGAGGACGACAGACCAGGGAGCAGTAAGGGTTTTAGTCTAAGTTATTAATACAGTGATAAAAATTTATGTTAATTATTTCATAACATTTTTACACAGCAAGTTCTTTAGAGCCCTAATTAACTGGAAAATCTCCTGGATAAAGTTGCTGATGTCGAACTCAGGTGATAATCATAACTAATCATAATTCTAATACAAAGCAGGGTAGGCTGTATGTAAAGAGTCTACCCTGCCCCACTTTGCTATTGCTATTGCAGACATGATAATTAATTAAACGTAATCAGCCAGCCTAATGCTGTCAGCGGTTAGCTTCAAATAAACCTCATTTGGGAGAATTTAAGAGTTCAAGATTAATGAGAATTGAAAGTTTGAGGAACTGCCTCCCCTGTTCCCTTGCTGCATCGCTTATTCGCGCATCACCGATTGCCCTACGCCCACGCTGCGCAAACAGTAGCCTCACCATTGGCCTAGGGTGGCCAACAGCTGACGGCACCTCAAGCAGCGTGGGCGTAGCCCATTAGCTTACCTTCTAGAAAGCGGGAGGATTAAAGTATCCACCCACTGCTTCTTCAAGCTTTTGATCGGTTAGTTCAAGGTCGTCATCGGTTAGTTTTATTTCCTGATCCGTTAGACTTCTCAAGTCAGCGTTTTCTGACACCAACTGGTCTGTTGACCCGTTGTTTTTGTTCATTGAATTCTTGGTTTGTTCGGTATTCATAGCCATCGTTAAATTCAATTAATTGCTTGGCTTAACCATCTACTAGTTTAGCAGAGATTACCTGAACAAGTTTTTTCGTTTCTTGATGCAAAGCGCGAGTGGGGGGAACCCCCAAGACCGCGCAAATCACGCTAATAGAAATTAATTTTCCGTTTAGGTGCGCGCCTCCTAGGGCCTGTTTTCTTGCCTCGGAGATCCCCCGTTGGTCCCCCTTAAAAAAGGGGGACTTTGAGTATGGCTCCCCCCTTTTTTAAGGGGGGCTGGGGGGGATCATAATCTTGCGGAAAACTTTGAAAACACGCCCTAGGCCGGGTTCCCCGGCCTAGGGTCGCACCTCAAAACTAGTTGAAATTATCCTAGACTTAGGGTAAAATACTGCTTGAGTTGTGTCCGACTACTTACAAGCAGCCCTGATGATTAAACCAACTCCCATGGCTAATTTGGGTAGGATAGGCCACCAACTCGACAATTCCCTGGTCATTAATGATCCACCCTTGGGCTTCAATGATCGGTAATTTCTGATTCGTAATGGCTGTTTGATCACGGTCGTGGTGATACTGTAGTCTTCTTCTGAGGGAACTCCGGGTTTTCCTGCTCTTGACTGGTTGTGTATTGCCTTCATCAACCATTAACCGTAAATCGGGTACCACCACCTGACCCCGCAACACCCCAGTTGGGTCAGCCGGGAGTCCTCCTCCTCCAGTGACCACAAAACTATTCCCATCTACGGCTGCACAACTAGTCACAATTTGATTGCTGGTATCTACCACATCTGCGGGAAGCTTGGCTAGGGCTTGGGCAGGATTGACATCTGGGGTATTAAGGTTGACGGTGCCATCAATACCGAGTTGAGAAGAAGCGGTAATCTCACTAGTGCGATCGCTAAAAATTCCAATGGCAGTAATATTAATATTTCCCCCGCGTCCCAATATGGCATTGGCAGTAATATCACTATTCTCTAGGGCTACCAAAAAGTCGGTAGTGATGGTGATATTCCCACCAGTGGCACTCTCACGGGCGTTGGTAGTGATGGTACTGTTGTTGCGTAAGACTACAAGCTGGGCATCAGACAGGGTAATATTTCCTTCGTCTCCAGCAGTAGTTTCGGCATTGAGGGAACCATTATCGAGTTGGATGGAATTGGCATTTACTTCCAAGGTGCCAGCAACACCGGTACCAGTACTACTGACCGTTGCTAGGGCTTGATCGCGAAGGATAAATGTCTTGGTATTGAGGTTAATCGAACCCGCTTGCCCATCTCCTATTGCTCTCGATGCGATCGCACTCTCTTCCCCATCTGGGTCAACTCTGTCTGCTCCCAATATTGCTAATCGGTCATTGTAGGTAGGGTCAATGCCAGAGAGGGTGATTGTATCAGTTGCATTGATGGTAATACTGCCAGCATCACCGCCACTGGAGCCAGAGGTCAGAATTTGAGCTCCATCGGTTAATGCTAGAGTGTCTGTATCTACAGTAATTTCACCACCAGGAAAGTTACTACGGCTTCTAGCGGTAATAACTGCTCCATTATCTAGGCGTATAGTAGGGGTATTAATCGTAATATCCCCACCACTCCCTGTAGCCATCGATTCGGTGTTGGCAGAGATGCGACTGGATTGACCACCTCTGCGACCACCGACTGGACTAACCCCAGAGAGGGTAATGCTCTCAGTAGCCTTAATCTCGAGATTACCAGCATCTCCGTTGCCAAAGGTAGCACTCCGTACCTCCGCCCCATCGGAGATCCTAAGCTTTTGGGTATCAACGGTCAAATGTCCCCCATCCCCTGTAGCTGTTGGTTGAACACTGCTAAACAAGCCGCTAGTAGCCTGGCCATCCGCTGAAATCCCCATCAGCTCTACATCAGTAGCCCGTACCGTTAGGGTACCGCCATTGCCTTGACCAAAGGTAGCACTACTTATCTGTGCTCCATCCCGTACCATCAGCCGTTGGGTATCAATAGTTAACGTTCCCCCATTCCCTGTAGCGTTTGGGATAACGTTACTGAACAAGCCGCTACTGAACCCAATAGCACTTCCACTAAGCTCTACCTCAGTCGCCTGTATTGTTACGGTCCCCCCGTTGCCTGAGCTATTGGTAGAACTGCTAATCTGCGCCCCATCCCTTACCCTCAGGCTTTGGGTATCAATAGTTAAATCTCCACCATTGCCTGTTGCTGATGAGTTAACATTCACAGACAACAGTGAAGTTTCCCTAACCTCTACATCAGTAGCTTGTATTCTTAGGGTACCTCCATGCCCCTGACCAAAGGTGTCACTAATTATCAGTACCCCATCCCGTACCCTCAATGCCTCGGTATCAATGGTGATGATACCCCCATTGCCAGTGGCTCCCTGCTTTGCATTAGATTGTAATACACTCAAGGATTCAATAGCTACAGTATCTGTAGCGGTAATCGTTACATTCCCTCCGTCCTTGGTTCCGGAAGTACTAGCATCTAAGATAGTCTCGTTTGTTAAGAATAGGTTGCGACTGGAAAAATTGATATTGCCACTGCCAAAACTCCCTGCTGTACTAATGGAGCTATCCTCAAAGGTAATATTGTCTTTAGCCGTTAGGGTAAGGTTTCCCCCTTCACCATCAACAGCAGCGGTATTCAGATTACCAGCTTTAATTCCACCATTGGTCGCATTTAAGGTAATCGAGCCACTATTGACAGTTTCCGGTAAGCTAGCTGATTCAGTAAAGGTAGCCGAGGGCGCTTCCACACCAGTCAGAGCAATGGTATAGTTACCCAGGTCAAATCCCCTAATATTGTCCCAATTACTTAAAGGAAAACTCCCGCCTGTTGGTGTTGCTTGATCTACACTGGTAGATCCATCCACAAAAAGAGAAAATGGGAAGATTGGATCCGGAAAAATCTGTCCTCCCTCACTAACTGGTTCTATTCCGAAGCCACTGATGGCTAAATAATAAATCCCTGGTGCAGTGGGGGATGAGGGATTACCAGCGGGTAAGGTCGATTGCAAGCAACCTCCACAATTGGCATCATTATCATTGCTATAAATCCCGAAACCACCTGCATCAAATAAAAATAACTGAGTAGCTACTTGGGTTCCCTCAACGGTAGTAGCTGAAAAGGTTTCCCCCCCGGTTAGGAAAATTTGGTAGATATCTACATCAGCGACGTTGGCGATGGTTCCTGATATACTCTCTAAGGGAACACCGGGGGAATTACTGACGATTTTGGCATTCGTGATCGACTGTCCCGCATCTGCTACTTGGGGAATTGATGTATCAATATTCCCGATGGTTAAATTCGCGCCAGATATAGCAATGCTGCGTCCATGGGTACGGATAGTGTCGGAGACAGTATCTGCCATCACAAAGTTTCCTACCCCATCCCTGTCAGCATCGGCTGTAAATACTACTGCCCCAATGCCTGATGCTAAGTCTAGGGAGTCATCGGCTAGGTCTTGTAGCAGAATATCATTGGTGGCTTCCAAGACAATATTGGTATTCCCAGACAACTGCTCTAAGGTTGACTCATAGATAGTGGTGGTTCCGACCTCAGTCAACTGGCTCAAGGAATCAAGGTCATCTACTGTTTGATCCCCTGCCCCACTAGCAATAATAATATCTCTAGGGTCTAGTAATAAGGTGCCAGGAAAGCCATTCACAGCACTGGTATCCACATTCCCCCGAAAAATCAGCTTTTCCTTACCAGAGACTTCGATAAAGCCGCCGTTGCCGGAAATTGTTCCCCCACGAGCGCTGATGGTGCCGTAAAATCCTGTGATCTGATCTGCCTGGAGGATAACTCTACCGCCATTGCCGTTTGCGATCGCATTGGCACTAATCTCGACATTAGGGGCAATGTAGCTTCGGTTAGTCTGTTGACTACCAATTAAAACCGTCCCTCCACCGTTTGGGGAGGATACATCGATAGAGGCATTATCCCATAAGCCAATTTCAGAGCCATTAATCTTAACTATTCCCCCCGGTGCTACTAACGAACCTGTGCTAGTAACTAAATCTCCCGACAACACTAACCCTTGCCCACTACCAACAGCTAAGTTACCCTGATTCCTGATTTGAGCTTGATGTTGACGTAGGGCATTAGTAAAGAAAGCACCAGGTTGGATAGTCAGTAAGTTACTTTTTTCTGGTTCTGTGGCACTGAACAATCCCTGTTGACCCAATTTAATCCCATCAGCTGTGGTAGCAATAAATGAGCCAGCTACATCCAATCGAGCATTGTTGCCAAAGTGAATGCCATTGGGATTAATTAAGTAGAGATTTGCTGCGCCATTTACTCCCAAGGTACCGAATATCCGTGATCGACTCCCTCCTGTGACACGAGTGAGGATATTAGCTATGCCATCGGGGTTGGCAAAGTAGACGTTTTGTCCTTCATTGACATTAAATTCCAGGAAACTGTGGAACAGGTTACTGCCTCGAATAGCTCCGCCTTCGATTAAGTCTCGAAATTCTTGGGGAGTAACAATTGAGTGTTCTACCCCCAAGGTCTCATCGCGTATAATCTGGGAGTAAGCAGCAGTCTGGAACACTGCCCAAGCTGTGCTAGATATTAATAAGATTGGGAGTTTTGAGTACCAAAACAACATTTTCGCTCCTGTACCGTAGAGGGCTGCTATTCCTGACTTTAGGGGTTACTTCTGTGTCAGTAAATGGTTAGCTATCCGCTAATAGATCTACCGATATTACCTCATCAGCCAAATATCAAAGTATACCATTATGCTTCAAGAACACAAGGACAAGGTTCTTCAACGAAACTTTACCGAATACACAAAAAAAAATTAATGTTTTAAATTAATGTTTTAAATTATTTTTAATATAAATGATAACCAATTAAGCTTAACTTAACATTAAACGTTTAGGCACATAAAACCAGCGAAAGTCTTTTTTCCTCAATCAGCGCTGAAGGACTTTCACAACAGGATGAGCAAAGTTATGGCGATAATTCACCAAAACAGTCAACAACAGGGACTATCCCTTAAGGGATGGCTAGTGATTCGGTGCCATCTCCCTCTAGCCCTTTGGCTACTAATCACAAATCTACCTGCTATTGCCTATCAGTCCAATTCCCCAACCTCCTCACCAGGAGCAGTTGTCCAATACTCGTCCAATCCGTCAGCACTGCTGCAACAGGGAAAAGAACACTATCAAGCTGGACAATTCTTTGAAGCCGCTACCCTCTGGCAACAAGCCGCAACAGCTTATGCATCCAATGGAGCAAGTTTTAACCAAGCCCAAGCCCTTAACTATCTATCCTTAGCTCAGCAAGAATTGGGACAATGGCAGCAAGCTCAAGTCGCGATCGCAGAAAGTATAACCATACTGCAAAGTGTTGAGAAACTAGATTCAAAGGGCATTCTGCTTCTGGCTCAAGCCTTGAATACCCAAGGAAGCCTGCAACTGGCACAAGGACAAACCAAAACTGCTTTGGAAACCTGGGAGCAAGCGGAAGATACTTATGCTAGGGCTAATGATGAAACGGGAAAAATAATCAGCCAAATCAATCAAGCCCAAGCCTGGCAATTTTTAGGGCAGTATCGACGGGCAAGAAATCTCTTAGAGCAACTGGTCACAGACCTGGAAAATCAACCGGATACCCTACTGAAAGCTGATGGGTTGAGAAGTTTGGGCATTGCACTACAAGTTGCTGGTGATTTACTCCAATCAAAGAAACTATTAGAACAAAGTTGGGCAATTAGCAAGCAATTTAATTCCCCTGAGGATACTAGCCCTACTCTCCTTAGCATTGGAAATGTTGCTAGAGACTTACAACGATATGATGTGGCTTGGACATACTACCAAGAGGCGGCTAAATTAGCACCAGATGGCATTACCAAAGTGCAGGCACAACTTAATCAACTCAGTCTTTTAGTTACGGTAAAAAAATGGGATAAGGCACTGTCGTTAATTCCAACTATTGAGTCAAACCTATCCAAGCTACCTCCTAGTCGATTGGCAATCTATGCTAGAGTGAATCTAGCAGAAAGTATGATGAAGCTAAAAAATAGCGAAAAGGAAGCTATTCAACTATCATATACCTCTAAAATTGCTCCAAAAATTGCTCCAAAAATTGCCAAAAAAATTACCAAAAAAATTGCTAACGTATTGGCAATAGCCATTCAAGAAGCTAGACAACTCCAAGATGCCCGCGCTGAAGCTTATTCTCTGAATCAACTGGCTAAGCTTTATCAACAAAATCAGCAGTGGGAGGATGCTCAAAGCCTGACAGAGAAAGCTCTACAGATAGCTCAAACTATTAATGCAGGAGATATTATTGCTCTTGCGGCAACACAACTGGGGCAGATTCTGAAACAGCAAGGGGATATCCCTGGCGCGATCGCGGCTTATGAAACTGCCTACAATAACCTTCAATCCCTAAGGAGTGACTTAGTTGCCATTAATCCTGATGTGCAATTTAAATTCCAAGAAAGTATCGAACCGATTTATCGAGATTTAGTCAGCCTGTTATTAACTCCCTCTCAAGCTGGGCTCAAAAAAGGGGCGGTTAGCCAGTCTAACCTCAAAAAAGCTCGTGAAGTGATTGAAGCGTTGCAACTGGCAGAGTTAGATAACTATTTTCGAGATGCTTGTCTAGACACTGAGCCAATTGTCATTGATGAAATTGATGTCGAGGCTGCTGTAATTTATCCAATTATTTTAAGCGATCGCATAGAAGTCATCCTTTCGCTCCCCAATCAACCTCTAAGCCACTACACTACTCTTCTACCAGAGGACAAAGTCAAAGCTAGACTAAGACAAGTTTACTCATCTATGTCTCCTGGTTATCCCAATAATGAGCGGTTGCGACTGTCTGAGCAAATATATGACTGGCTGATCCGACCGGCAGAAGCAGAACTGGCAAACAGTAACATTAAAACCTTGGTATTCGTGCCAGATGGGTTCTTGCGAAATTTGCCCATGGCAGCTATCTACGATGGTAAACAGTATCTGATCGAAAACTATAGTATTGCTATCTCTCCTGGGTTACAACTTTTTCCTCAAAGACTTCAGAGAGTTGAACTGAACGTCTTAGTGGCTGGGTTGACCGAAGCTCGCCAAGGCTATACTGGTTTACCTGGTGTGGCTGGAGAAGTCCAAGAAATTACGGATAAAGTTACTACAGACGTTTTACTCAATCAGGAATTTACCCGCACTACCTTCCAAACTGCAATTGATAGCACCCCCTTTCCCATTGTTCACCTAGCTACTCACGGTCAATTCAGTTCTAACCCAAAGGAAACATTCCTACTCACCTGGAATGACCGAATTGGCATTAAAGATTTCGATTTACTATTCCAAAAAAGACGATTAGGAATTCTCGAACCTATAGAATTACTAGTAATGAGTGCCTGTCAAACTGCAGCAGGGGATAATCGTGCCACCCTAGGATTAGCAGGATTTGCGTTACGTTCAGGAGCTCACAGCACTTTAGGTAGTCTCTGGTCAGTCAGCGACGAATCAACCACTAACTTAATGAAAGAGTTTTATCAGGGCCTGATTCAGACTAAGCCGTCCATGACTAAGGCTGAAGCGCTGCAACAAGCACAACTGAAATTGCGTCAAGATCCATTATATAAACATCCCTATTTTTGGGCATCCTTTGTATTAGTAGGGAATTGGTTATAGAAGAATAATTTAGAGGTATATTATAACATGAATAAGTTTATTTGTAAAACTCTCTTATCAGCAACAGTAACTGGAGCATTGATCTTGGCATCAACTGCACTCCAGGCAACTCCATCAGTTAAAGAAGGGGAAATTCTACCCCGAGATTATCGCATCAGTCTGGAATTTGATTTCCCCTCAGATGAGGAAGTTCCCAAAACCAGTGTCGGTGGAGGGGTGCGAGGAAATGTAGAATTTGAGCTACCCGGAGACTCGGCTAGCCCCAGAACTAGCATCGGTGGGGGTTCGAGAGGAAATGTAGAATTTGAGCTACCCGGAGAATCCGCCAGCCCCAGAACTAGCATCGGTGGGGGTTCGAGAGGGGATGTAGAATTTGACCTACCCGGAGAATCCGCCAGCCCCAGAACTAGA
>NZ_JAAHIG010000152.1:0-10561 GCF_010692305.1 Moorena sp. SIO4G3
GTTGGGATGTTCTGGGTTTGAGGTTATTATCCGGGAATTTCCCTTAAAAATAATTCTCCCCATCTCCCCATCTCCCCATCTCCCCATCTCCCCATCTCCCCATCTTCCCATCTCCCCATCTCCCCATCTCCCCATCTCCCCATCTCCCCACACTCTCTTCTTCAAAGAGGTACTGTCAAAACAAATCCAGGTAATACGTCTTCTCCAGATAAACTAACTGGAAATCCAACTATTTCTACTGGTTGATTGGGACGGTATATTTCTACTTGCTGATTCTGAGGGTTAATTAACCAACCTAGTTGTAAGCCACTGTTGAGGTATTCTTGCCTCTTGTCTTGTAGAGGTTTAAGGGCGTCTGTCCGTGAACGCAATTCAATCACAAAATCAGGGCAAATCGGGGGGAATTTTTGCTGTTGTTCTGGAGTAAGAGCTTGCCAACGGTCTAACTTTACCCAAGCTGCATCGGGGGATCTATCTCCGCCGTTAGGTAGTTTAAACATGGTGGAGGAACTGAAAACTTTACCTAGTTTAGTTTGGCGATTCCAAATGGTTAGTTCAGTAATCAAATCTGCTTCTTGATTTCCACTAATTCCTCCTACTGGTGGCATGATAATTAATTCTCCCTTAGCAGTGCGCTCTAACTGTAACTCTGGATTTACTTGACAAAGATGATAAAATTGCTGATCGGTAAAATCCACATTTTCTAAGTTAAGGGTGACAAACATCATTAACCTCCGAGTTGGTCTTCAAATAATCTTGTATCCAATTGCAACCATAGATTAATAACTGGTCTAAATCGAGGACTTGATCTAAATCCCATATAATAACAGTGTTGTCTCCACTGGCGGAGGCGAGCATCTCACCATTGGGGCTGAAAACTACGGCTAAGACGCCATCGCTATGTCCTTTCAGGGTAGTTAAAAGGGTTCCATCCTGGTTCCAGAGTTTGACGGTTTTGTCATAACTAGCGCTAGCAATTCTGTTACCGTCAGGGCTAAACACTACTGCTAATACCCCTGCTTGATGACCGTTGAGGGTAGTAATCAAGGTTCCATCGCGCTTCCAGAGTTTAATGGTTTTGTCCCAACTCGCGGACGCAATGGTTTCACCGTCGGGACTGATGGCAACGCTGTAAACCCGGTCATGGTGTCCTTTGAGGGTAGTAATCAAGGTTCCGTCTGGCTGCCAAAGCTTGACAGTTTTATCCCAACTGCCGGAAGCAATTAGAGTCCCGTCTTTCTTGAAGGCTACTCCATAAATGCGATCGCTATGGCCGTTGAGGGTATTAATTAAGGTACCGTCCCGTTTCCAGAGCTTAATGGTTTTATCAGCACTAGCGGACGCCATCATTTCACCGTCGGAGCTGAATACTACTGCTAAAACAGCGCTGCTATGATTTGTTAAGGTTTTTAGCAAGCTACCGTTTCTGTGCCAGAGCTTGATGGTGTTATCGGCACTAGCAGAAGCAATCATCTCACCATCGGGGCTAATCGCTATTCCTGAAACTCTAGCGCTATGGCCACTCAGGGTTGTTTGTAGGCTACCGTCTTTATTCCACAGTTTCACGGTCTGATCCCAACTCGCGGATGCAATGGTTTTTCCGTCTGGGCTAATGGCCACTGCCCAAACTAAATCACTATGCCCCCTGAGCCTGGTGAGGATGATGCCATCGGGCTTCCAGAGCCTAACCGTTCCATCCCAACTCGCGGATGCAATAGTTTTTCCGTCTGGGGTAATGGCCACACCGTACACTAAATCTTGATGCCCTCGTAGGGTATTGAGTAATGTGCCTTCCCCACTCCACTGCTTAACGGTTCCGTCCCAACTCGCGGACGCAATGGTTTGACCATCTGGGCTGATAGCAACGTTGTAAACGCGATCGCTATGGCCGTTGAGGGTGTTTAGTAAAGTGCCATCAGTACCCCAGAGTCTAACGGTTTTATCCCCTGATGCTGAGGCAATGGTTTGACCATCTGGGCTGATGGCAACGTTGTAAACGCGGTCATTATGCCCCTGAAACGTCCTTAGTAATGTCCCATTATAGCCCCAAAGTTTAACGGTTTTGTCCCCTGACGCGGACGCAATGGTTTTACCATCTGGGCTAATGGCCACTCCATAAACAGTAGCGCTATGGTCTTCAAGGGTAGTAATCAAGGTACCGTCAGCTTTCCAGAGCTTAACGGTTTTGTCTCCAGACCCTGAAGCAATCATCTGGCTGTCGGGGCTAATGGCAACACCATAAATCCCAGCTTGATGACCCTTGAGGGTTTTATCGGGTCGGGATTGAAACGTTCCCTGACTATTCCGTTTCCAGAGTTTGACGGTTTTGTCGTCACTAGCGGAAGCAATCAGATTCCCGTCTAGGCTAATCGCAATGTCGTAAACCCCAGCTTGATGACCCTTGAGGGTAGAGATTAGTTTACCATCCAGTGTCCAGAGTTTGATGGTCTTATCATAACTAGCGGTAGCGATTAGATTAGCATCCTGGTTAATGGCAACTGCCCAAACCTGATCGCTATGCTTTACTAAGCGATTATATTCAACAGTCCCATAAACTGCCTGTCTTAGCACCGATTCTACTTGAGTTTCCGTAGCGGGGTCTGCGTTACCAAAGCTTTTCAATTGTTGCTTGGCTCGGATGGCTTCTACTAGGGCGTCCAATTGTTGATTGGAGGCAAAGAGCGCTGCTGAGGATTTTGCGATCGCATTAATTTCGCTAATAGCTGAGCGTCTATATCCCAGGTAAGTGGTCACCCCTAACCCCGTGGAAACCATCAATGCTGTACCCACTGCCATTAGCAAGAACTTGAGTCGTCTGGCACTTTTTTTCTGTTCTGCTAATCTTGCTTCTGCTTCCTTAGCCCGTTCTGCTTCTAAATACCGTTGCTGTTCAATCCAGCTTAATTCTTGAGAAGCAGCTAAGAATTCATCATCTACTACACTCAACCGTTTGCCCGCTTTCCAGTTTAAGGCTTCTGCTAAAGCTTGTCCTCGCAACAGCCGAGAATTATCTTCACGATTAGAAGCTAACCAAGCATTGAGGGCTTGATTATAAGGTCGCAGATTCCCTAATTTTTGCTCAACCCAATCCTGATTAAAAATAGACTGGTAAATACGATTATAAACCCTTAACACTGGGGAAGTTTTGTTCTCATGACCAAGCTGTTTAACAACTAACCCACTTAGCCGTAATTCTATTTGTTCAGGACTGTCATCCGCAGCAATTTCTCCCTGTTGTAAGATTTGCTGATAAAGTGCCAATAACCGACTAGACCCTTGTTCATTTCTGATAATCCGTTCCCGTAAGGTTCGTAAATGCTCCGGTTGATCATTGGCTTCCCAGTTTTCAATAATTTCCTTGCGCACAAGCTGCTCTAACCAAAATCCTTCCGTACCAGGGGGAATCCTCAGAGAGCCACTAATTGCCCTTTGATTTGATATCCACACCAGATAGCACAGCTTTTGAGTCAGAAATGGTTGTCCTCCTGTCCAAGCTAATATTTCTTTGAGAATAGTTTGGGGATTGTCTACCAATCCTACTAATCCTGATGCTAATGGTTGAGCTTCTTCTAGGGTAAACCCATGTAAATCAATAGCCTTACCAATATTAAAGGGAGTTCGTTCTTTCTGGGAAATTAAATCCGAAGGGGTTGCTACTCCAAATAAAGCAAAGGTGAGGCGATTGTAGTCAGGATTTTCCGCTCGCTGGTTATAGCAGGCTCGAATCAGAGCAAAAAAATCATCGGTGGGAAAATTTAGGCTAATAACGCTATCGATTTCATCGATAAAAATAAAAATATTTTCGCTTTTGAGGTTAACTAATAAAATCTCTTCGATTACCAGACTCAATCGCTGGATTTCCGATAAATCATCGTGTTCACGCCACCAATTTTTTAAATTAACTTTTCTGGAAAGTTTGAAATTCCTTAATAACTCAACTACTAATCCTTTGTACCACTGCTGGGGAGTAATAGTTTCGCTACCAATTATGGTCATATCAATAGAAGCGCAGCTAAAACCAGCCTGTTGCAGTCGATGCTTGATCCGTAAGCGCAAGCTAGACTTCCCCATCTGTCGGGAGTTGAACACATAACAAAACTCACCCCTAATTAAAGCGTTATAAAGTTCAGCATCAGCTCGACGCTCTACATAACTAGGGGCATTTAATTTTAAACTACCACCGACTTGATATTCGTAGGTGTCCATGTGTAGCAGTTTTCAATTGGTTGAGGTACTTTTTTCTGGGTTTTAGGGAGTAGGGAGCAGGGAGCAGGGAGCAGGGAACAGGGAGAATTTTACTTTTATAATTAGGTATATAGATCCCCCCTAACACCCCTTAAAAAAGGGGGAAATTAGATTCAAAAGTCCCCCTTATTAAGGGGGATTTAGGGGGATCTGAATTAGGCATTAACAATGCTAACATACTCTTGAACAGGTAAACATTCCTGTGTAATCAGGATTATTAAAATTGGTTTGGTTTTAATTGGGAATCAAATCAGCCCACAACATTGCTATGTCTGTTCCAGCAGTCTTATTTCTAAATTTATCAGATAAACGGGCTATTTGTTCCTCAGAAAAATGATTCTTCCAATCTCCGATTTCTCCTTTCCGGATAAACGGTGTCATTTCTTTAGGTCGCTGACTCGACCACCGACTTTGGTCTTGGCTCATGTTGGTAAAACTGGTGTGTTTAAGAATGCTATTGAAAATTTCAGCATTATTTAGTTTGTCTAAATATGAACTCCCTAAAAATTTAGCAATTTTGCGAATATGTTTAGGAGTATCAGCTTTCATAGCTTCGTAAGTGATAAACAAAACATTGTCATCCTGGCGATGGTCATACCAAGACAGTAAATGATCGAAATAATCACCCCACTCAACTTCCCCTTCAATAAAGCATTCAAAAAAATCATTAAAGGTTCCTTCAGCAAAATTATAGTGCTTCACAAACCCTTTAGTATGGTAATAAAAAGAAACAACACAATCAAAGGGATTGCGAGCAATATAGATATACTTGGCATCAGCACAGTAAGGGGTGTATGAGAAAGGAAGATGAGTTTTAATAAACCTTGGTGATGGCATGGCTGCCACAAAATCAGCACCCACTTCTTCTAAATGAGGTACTTCTAAATTGATGTCTTTGCCTACAGGTAGGGGTTCGCCATCATGGTTGAGCATCCAGACAATATGTTGAACCCAAGTTGTGCCACATTTGGGATAAGTAACAATAAAGTTATCCTCTGGTTCAGCATTGTAACTGAGTCCAGATTCAAAACAGGTTACCGGAAATCCCATGGGAATACGGAATCCCTGACACATGGAGTAGTGGGGTTTTTGTGGTTGTTGCTTCATTGTTGATCGTTAGGGAATAGGGAATAGGGAATAGGGAATAGGGAATAGGGGTAATATAACTGTATATCATAAGTACGATCAAGGCGATCAATCGGTTTAATCACATTATTTATGGTAATATTGTTTGTGGTTATTTGTCTTGTGTATAAAATGATTTTAAAATTCACTATAGCATTGCCAAATATAGCATTAAACTAAATCATGATTTCTCATGAAACTAAAAAATCCTTGGCTCTCTTTCCTACTATTGCTAGCTTGCCTTTTGCCTTTTGCCTTTTGCCTTTTGCCTTTTGCCTATTTACCGATTCCCTGAAATGATTATTCAAACCCTACCTAAAAACGTAGTTCATCTAATTGCTGCTGGGGAAGTGATTGATTCAATAGCCGCAGTGGTGCGAGAACTGATCGAAAATTCCCTTGATGCTGGGGCAACTCGGATTACCGTTTCCCTGTGGACTGAGCAATGGCGGGTACGAGTGGCAGATAATGGCACAGGGATGGAGGTCAAGAATTTACAAAAAGCGGCTTTTGCCCACAGTACTAGCAAAATCTCTAGTAGTGATGATCTGTGGAAGATTACTAGTTTGGGATTTCGTGGGGAAGCGTTGCATAGTTTGGCGGCTGTGGCAGAGTTAGAAATTTTGAGCCGATGTCCAGGAAATAGTCAGGGGTGGCGAGTAATTTATAATTCCCAAGGTGAACTGCGTCAGATTGAAACTGCTGCGATCGCACCCGGTACGATTGTGATCGTGTCTAACTTATTTGGTAAGCTGCCCGTGCGTCGCCAGGGTTTACCGGCGATGGCACAACAGTTGCGTGCTGTCCAAACCATTATTCATCAACATGCTCTGTGTCATCCTAGGGTGAGCTGGCAAGTGGAGCAAAATGGACGTCCATGGTTTAATCTTTGTCCTGGTCATACTGCCCAACAGATTCTGCCTCAAATTATCAAGCACTTAAAGGAAAGTGATTTGCAGCCCCTAACGGTAGAGGTGCCGATACCGGAAAAGGGAACAGAGCAAGAACAGGATAAAAGCACCAAGGGAAATGTCGGAAATGGTTTGATGGAGCTAGTGTTAGGATTACCGGATCGATGCCATCGCAGACGTCCAGACTGGGTAAAGGTAGCGACTAATGGACGAATTGTGCGATCGCATGAATTGGAACAAACCATGATCACAGCATTAGCTCGAACCTTGCCTCGCGATCGCTATCCCATTTGTTTCCTGCACCTGCGGATTTGTCCGAGTCAAATCGACTGGAATCGTCATCCAGCCAAGACGGAAATTTACTTACACTCGGTATCTTACTGGCAAGAGCAAGTTGCTGAAGCTATCGAGCACGCTTTGCGAATCACTCCAGCCACTCTCCCAGAAGCGATTCACTCGAACAGGGTAAAACAGTTACTCAAAACATCGGAAGCTAGAGGAGGTTACACCACCAGTCGTTCAATTCAAGGGATAGCAGCCACTCAAGAAATTACTGACAAAACTGATAGCAAAACCGATGATATTGGGCTAATCCAACTGCGAGCCGTGGCTCAGCTTCATAATATGTATATCGTAGCAGAGCATCCCACCGGTATTTGGTTAATTGAACAGCACATTGCCCATGAACGGGTGTTGTATGAAGAATTATGCGATCGCTGGCAGTTAGTCCCCTTAGAACCTCCCATCATTCTCCAGCAGTTATCCCCTAAGCAGGTTGAACAACTACAGCGCATTGGTTTAGAAGTTGACCCCTTTGGAGAAGAGCTGTGGGCAGTACGGAATGCACCAGAACTGTTGCGTCAGCGAGACGATTGTGCCAAAGCCCTATTAGAACTTAGTTTAGGAGGAGACTTACAAACCGCTCAAGTAGCAACTGCCTGCCGCAGTGCAATTCGCAATGGTATCCCCCTGAGCTTGTCAGAAATGCAGCAGTTATTAGATCAGTGGAAAAAGACTAGAAACCCTCGCACTTGTCCCCACGGGCGTCCCATTTATTTATCCTTAAAAGAGTCTGCTCTTTCCCGTTTTTTCCGCCGTCATTGGGTAATTGGAAAAAGTCATGGGATATAAGGAAGAGTTGGCAAGTTGAAGGTTGGCAAATTGAAGGTTAGAAAGTTGAAGGTTAGAAAGTTGAAGGTTGGCAAGTTATCAAGTTGTTCGCGTAGCGTGGCCTTTTGGCCAAGGTTAGCAAGTTGTTGGCCCAAGGCGTTCGGTGTAGGGTAGGTTAACCAGTTGTTCGCCCAAGGCGATTCGGTGTAGGGAGTGACTGAATAGAAAATATCTATAGCCTTTATAGATGAGATGTAAACCTAGGAGGTATTTTTTTATTAAAAAAGAAAAATACAGATCTCTTTACCCTCTTGCGTTTTGCCTTTTTACTCTTGCCTTTTTCAGCAATTTGTGGGTTTACAACCCAAATAAAAACGCTAGACTAACCAGCTCCTCCTTAACAACACTACAGCCAGTAGTGTAAAGTATTGTTACAGAAATGAACACTTCTGTTGATAATATTGCTAGTGTATAAACGCCAGCAAAAAAAGAATAGTGCTGACCTAAATATAGTGCTGAAAATATAGGTATTTGTGGTGTATAAACCTGAACTTTGTGCTGGTTTATAGAGAACACCAATGCTGTAATATTTAGGACAAGATTAAAATCAGCATCAGGGTCAAGAGTACAATGCCTAAACTCTAAAACTTACCCCTATGGAAAACCAAATCACTGCGACTCAGCTTTCTCTCCCCAAAGGTGGAGGAGCAATCCAAGGTATAGGAGAAACATTTCAAGCTTCGGAATTCACTGGAACCGCTTCCCTGTCTATTCCGATTGGGACCTCCTCCTGTCGCGGATTTGAGCCAAAAATTAGCGTTGATTACAGTTCTGGTAGTGGGAACGGAAGCTTTGGTTTGGGGTTCAATCTTTCTATCCCGAATATTTCTCGCAAAACGTCAAAGGGACTGCCACAATACGATGGCTCTGATACTTTTCTAATTTTTAATGGGGATGATTTAGTTCCCATTGTAGGGGGTAAGCGTGAGAGGATTAGCAACAATATCAAATATACGGTTATCTCTTATCGTCCCCGCACGGAAGGATTATTTGCCCAGATTGAACAGTGGATTGCACCGGAGGGGGATTCTTTTTGGCGGATAGTTAGTAGTGATAATGTTACTAGTATTTTTGGCAAAACCGAGAATAGTAGAATCTTTGATTCGGAAAATCCTAGTCATATCTTTGAATGGCTGCTATCAGAAACGTTTAATCCATCAGGCGATCGCGTTGTCTATGAATACAAGTCAGAAAATATAGATAATGTACCAAATGACCTTTGCGAAGTAAACCGCAGCCAAACTGCGAATAAATATATTGAACGAATCAAGTACGGGAATGTTACTCCCTTTCAGGAAGGGCAAAATCAGGCAGAACAATGGTTGTTTGAAGTAGTCTTTGATTATGGCGAGTATAATCTAGACTCCGACAACCCCTATATTCCTGTTCAATCATGGACTAATCGCCAAGATTCTTTTTCAACTTACCATGCTGGGTTTGAAATCCGTACCCATCGGCTGTGTCGCAGCGTCTTGATGTTCCATCGCTTTGAAGCAGAATTTGGTAGTGAACCTATCCTGGTTAAAGCGACTCGTTTCTCCTATAAAGAAACGCCCATAGTTAGCCTGATGACTGGGGTTGAATCTGTTGGCTATAGCTATGAAAATGGCAAATATCAAACCAAAAGTTTGCCGCCTTTGGAGTTTAACTATACGGAATTTAAACCAACAAATCATGCCTTTGAGCCTCTGTTGTCAGAAAAGGGTGAGTTTTTACCGGGATTAGATTTACCTCCGAATTATTCTTTGATTGATCTATACGGGGAAGGTATTCCGGGAATTCTCTACAGTGACGGTAAAACCACTCTCTATTGGGAGCCGGAAGCCAAGGAAAACGGAAAGGATGGAGCAGCAGTCAGCTATAGCCCACCCCAAACTCCCCAAGCTTTCCCCATTGAACGCAATGTGCAGGGGGCTACTCAGCGATTGATGGATTTGACCGGAAATGGTCAAATGAATTTGGTGGTGAGTAGGGGAACGACTACTGGCTATTATGAGGCGAATAGCGATCGCACTTGGCAGAGTTTCCAGACGTTTCCCTCTTTTCCAACGGACTTTAGCCACCCAGATAATCAACTGTTGGATATGACAGGGGATGGCTTAACAGATATTTTGCGGATGGATAGCGATCGCATTTGGATTTATCCAGGTAAAGGGAAAGAAGGCTTTGGTAGCCCATTCAGTCGAAATAAGAAAAATGACATTCCTTTGGTTCGGAAGGGGTCAGAAGAGGAAATTTGGCAATTTACGGATATATTTGGCACTGGGATGCAGCACTTGGTGCGCGTTACTAATGGCATGGTGGAGTGCTGGCCAAGTTTAGGCTATGGCAAGTTTGGTCAGCGGGTGCTGTTGGATCATGCTCCCCGTTTTGGCAAGCAGATGGACGCTTCACGGTTATTTCTCGCAGATTTGGATGGTTCTGGTACGGCTGACTTGATTTATGTCCATTCCGACCGGGTGCAGATCTGGTTTAACCAAAGTGGGAATAGTTTTAGTGAACCGATAACTATTTATTTACCGAGTAAGTGGGAACAGTTAAATCAAATTCGTTTTGCGGATGTCTATGGCAATGGTACAACTTGTTTGGTATTTAGCGACAACCATATTAAACCCCGCCACTGGTGTTACGATTTTTGTCAGCGTCGCAAACCCTATTTGTTAAATGAGATTAACAACAATCTGGGGTCAAAATCCACTATTACCTATTGCAGTTCCACTAAGTTTTACCTGGAAGATAAAAAGAAGGGTAACCCTTGGATTGTTAATTTACCGTTTCCGGTGCAGGTGGTGGAGAAGACGGAAAGTTTCGATCTGATTTCGGGTTCCAAAATGGTCCGTTCCTATGCTTATCATCACGGTTATTATGATGGGATTGAGCGAGAGTTTCGCGGTTTTGGATTGGTTGAGCGCAGGGATGCGGAAACCTTAGAGGATTTGTTGAAGGGTGATTCCTCTAGCCCCCCTAGCCCCCCAACTTTGGGGGGAACAGGATTTCAAAGTCCCCCAGGATTGGGGGATTTAGGGGGCAAAAATCTGATCGGGGAGAAAAATGTATCTAGCCCCCCTAGCCCCCCAACTTTGGGGGGAACAGGATTTCAAAGTCCCCCA
>NZ_JAAHIG010000152.1:10571-19598 GCF_010692305.1 Moorena sp. SIO4G3
CCCCAGGATTGGGGGATTTAGGGGGCAAAAATCTGATCGGGGAGAAAAATGTATCTAGCCCCCCTAGCCCCCCAACTTTGGGGGGAACAGGATTTCAAAGTCCCCCAGGATTGGGGGATTTAGGGGGCAAAAATCTGATCGGGGAGAAAAATGTATCTAGCCCCCCTAGCCCCCCAACTTTGGGGGGAACAGGATTTCAAAGTCCCCCAGGATTGGGGGATTTAGGGGGCAAAAATCTCAGAGGGGAGAAAAATGTATCTAGCCCCCCTAGCCCCCCAACTTTGGGGGGAACAGGATTTCAAAGTCCCCCAGGATTGGGGGATTTAGGGGGCAAAAATCTCAGAGGGGATGGGAAAGATTTTTATGTGCCGCCCATATTAACTAAAACTTGGTATCATACCGGAGCTTGGCAGCGTTATGGTTCTTTGTCTCGCCAGTATGAAAAGGAGTATTTCCAGGGGGATAGTCAAGCTTATCAGTTCCCGGATAGTATCTTTGCAGATTTGCATGGGGAAGTTGATGCAGAAACCAGTCGTCAAGCGTACTGGACGTTAAAAGGAATGGTGCTGAGGGAAGAGGTTTATGGTTTAGATGGTTCTGACTTGGAAGATAAACCCTATGCTGTGACTGAAACGAATTATCACGTCAAGTTATTGCAACCGAAGGGGGATAATAAGTATGGAGTTTATTTTGTTGAGCCTAGGGAGACCTTAAGCTATCAGTATGAACGTAATGCTGATGATCCGCGCATTAGTCATCAGTTTGTTTTGAAGGTGGATGACTATGGGAATGTGCTTCGTTCTTGTACGGTGGCTTATGGTAGGAGACAACCCACCCCTAACCTACCCACCCCTAACCCCTCCGAGGAGGGGAATCAGGAGGGGAATGTAAGACCTGAACAACTGAGTTTGAAGGTAATAAGTGAGGATAATCGGTTTATTAATATCACGGGAGAAGATATTAATTTACTAGGCGTTCCTCTAGAAAATAAGAGTTATGAAATTACTAATATTACTTTAAAGCCAGGTGAGCAATATTTTAGTTTCGCTGAAGTTGATGATTATTTAGAGCAGGTTTTAGATTCTGATGCTTCTCGGCTATTGACTTGGCAACGTCATTATTATTGGTCGCCGGAACAGGAGAAATCACTGCCATGGGGAGAAGTTAGTCCGGAAGCTTTGCCCTATCAAACTGAAGTTGCTGAATTTGATCGGGAACAGGTTCAAGAAGCATTTAACAGTGCCTTAAATCAAGACCAATTGAAAAATTTACTTTCTACTGAAGGGGGATATCAGCTTAAGGATAATTATTGGTGGAATCCAGGATTAACCCAAACTTATAATAGTGCAGACAAATTCTTTTTACCGAAAGCGACAATCGACCCCTTTGGTAATGCTACTACTTATGACTATGACGCTTATAATTTGCTGACCGTAAAGGTGACGGATGCTTTAAGTAATGAGATGGTGGTGGAAAAGGTCGATTATCAGACGCTTCAAACCCAGCGAATCCGGGATATTAATCAAAATATTTCTGAGGTGCTGTTTGACCCCATGGGGATGGTAGTTGTCACCTCTTTTTATGGAACTGAAAATGGGGAGTCTCAGGGTTTTGAACCACTGGAAGACTATCAAATTAAGGAGTTGCCTAACTTAGAAGAATTGATGGCGAATCCCCAGGATTATTTACAGGGTGCTGCTAGCTATTTTTATTACGATTTGTTTGCCTGGAAAGAAAATAATGTTCCGGTTCATGCAGTTAATTTAATTGCGGAAGATTATCCTAATAATGGTAATGCTCGAATCCTAACCAATATTTCCTATAGTGATGGGTTTGGTAGGGAGTTACAAAGTAAGGTAAAAGCCGATGCTGGCACTGCATTTTTTGTTAAAGCTGATGGTAGTATCGAGACAGAAGTAAGTAGCGATCGCTGGTTAACGTCTGGTCGCAAGGTTTATAACAATAAGGGTAATCCCGTTAAGCAATATGAGCCTTATTATCTCAATACCTATGAATATGTAAACAACGAAATTCTCAATCAGTTTGGGGTATCTGATACGCTATATTATGACCCCCTAGAACGAGTAATTCGCACGGAAACTGCTAAAGGATTTTTCAGTAAAGTTGAATTTACACCTTGGGGAGAACGCTACTTCGATGAGAATGATACTATCAAGGATTCGCCTTACTACAAAGCGAACAATCCCAGTCAACCCGATCCCTCTTCTCCCTATTACAATTCCAATTTGACGGCTCAAGAACGCGCTGCCTTGACAAAAGCTGCGGTTTTCTACCATACGCCAGAGGAAAAAATACTCGATAACTTGGGTCGGATAATTCAGGATATTCAACAGAAAGAGGATGTAACTAAGCTGATTACCCATTATGAATGGGATATTCAGGGAAATCAACTCTCCAGTGCCGACCCCCGACTCTCTGCATCAGGCAAAGAAAATTTCCGTATGACCTATACCATGAATGGCGTTGTGCTGAAGACTGTCAGCGTGGATGCGGGGACTGATTGGGTTTTGCACAATGTGGTGGGCAATTCTATTTATGGTAGAGATTCCCGCAATTTTGAGATGACCACCGAATACGATGCCCTACACCGCCCAGTTGCGGTTCGCGTTCAGGGGGGCGATGGTGCTACGCCATTGAATCAGATTGTTGAACGCACGTTCTATGGAGATAGTTTGGATGCAAGGGGGAACCCTGTTGTCTCCCAGCCAGAACAACAGAATCTGCGGGGTCAAGTGTACCGCCACTTTGACGAGGCGGGAATGATAACCAGTGAGGCATACAACATACTGGGACTGCCTCTGGTGACTCACCAGCAATTGAATCACAATTATCAGCAGACAGTGAACTGGAGCGATATTTCTGCTGAAACTCTGAGAGAAACCCTGGAATCAGACAATTACGTCACTCAGTCCCAATATGATGCTTTGGGGCGCATCACAGTAACGATCAATCCTGATAGCAGTGTGTATCAACCCACTTATCATCTATCGGGGTGGTTAAATCAGATTCGGATGGATGGGGAAGTTTATGTGCAGAGTATTGATTATAATCCCAAAGGGCAGCGTCAAACTATCGTCTATGGCAATGGAGTGACAACTCGCTACGCATACGAAACCACTACCTTTCGCCTGACTCAAATTCTGACAATCAGAGAAAGTGATTCTAAAAGGCTGCAAGATTTGAATTACACCTATGACGCGGTGGGCAATATTACCCACATTACCGATAAAGCGCAGGAACTCGTCTTCAATGCCAATCAACAGGTGAACCCCGAGTCCGAGTATACCTACGATGCGCTGTATCGGTTGATTAAGGCAACAGGTAGGGAACATCCGGCACTGTCACCCCAGAATGCACAACGGGGCGGTTTTGACGATAATTGGGTGTTGCCCATACAGCCGACTAATAACGGGCAGGCACTACAAAACTATATGCGCCGCTTCTCCTATGACGATGGGGGGAATTTATACCGCATTCAGCACCACGGGGCTAAAGATCGGACGCGCAACCTTACGGTGTCAGATAGTTCTAATCGGGCAGTTGACAGCGAATTGACAGAAAAGCCAGAGGAGGTAAGTTCGTATTTTGATGGTAATGGCAATCAGACGCGGATGTTGGGGTTGAAAGGCATTGCCTGGGACTATCGGAACAATATGTCTAGGGTGACGGTGATTGAACGTCAAAATACTCCTTCTGATCGAGAATATTACGTTTATGACAGTACGGGAAAGCGCGTCCGCAAGGTGAGGGAAAGCTATGGGAATGGTGGTGCGGTTGCTCGCATTGAAGAGACAATCTATTTAGGGATGCTGGAGATTAAGCGCATCAGTCAAGGTGGCATGGTGGTGGAGGAACGGCATTCAATAAGGGTAATGGATGATCAAACTGCGGTGGCGACGCGAATTGTTTGGACAGAAGGAACGCCACCTAATGGGACGAAAAATCCGCAGATTCGCTATCAGTTAGATAACCATTTGGGTTCAGCAACAATGGAAATAGATGTAGAGGGGCAAATTATCAGCTATGAGGAATATTTTCCCTATGGGGGGACGGCTTTGGTGGCGGGGCGCAGTTTAAGTGAGGTGAAACTGAAGCAGTACCGCTATTCAGGAAAGGAACGGGATAGTGTGACGGGATTTTATTATTATGGGGCGAGGTATTATGTCCCTTGGTTGGGAAGGTGGTTGAAGCCTGATCCGGCGGGGACGGTGGATGGGTTGAATTTATATGGGTTTGTGGGGGGGAATCCGATTCGTTATGCTGATGCGCGGGGATTAGTAAAAGCTAAAAAAGCAGCAGTGACTAAAGCGCCAGCTAAAAAAGCTAAAAAAGCAGCAGTGACTAAAGCTCCAGCTAAAAAAGCAGCAGTGACTAAAGCGCCAGCGACTAAAGTGGCAGCGACTAATAAATTTGATTGGGTTATTAAGCCTTCTGAGAATGTTTTAGTTGAAGATATAAATTTGCAAGCCTTAGTCGATCACTATGGTCAACCAACTACAGAAGTCGTGAAAACATACTCCGATTTAGCAAACCAAATCAAATATGATATTGGTTCAGATAGAAAAGGCATCTTGAGTCTTAATACAACCAAAGATCTATATGAATTATTTCGAGCAAGTAAGCCACTTCATTTCAATTATAATCCGATTTTAGGAAATTTCTGGAAACAATCATTAGATGAATATACAGGCTCCAAGCAAATGATTCCTCTTTACAGCACAATGCGCTCAAAAGCAACAGAGGAATTTAAGAATATTTCGCTTCATAATACTAACTTAAACTCTTTTCTAAAAGAAGCAAGTGGACGTCCAGCAGAAATTCATCATTTGATTTTCAAAGCAGTAATTCCAGACTATGCAAATCAAATAACTAATTTGATGCTTACTCAAAGAAGCAAACGTGAAAAAGAGTTTGGGCCTGGGCAACACGAACTAATGCATATGGTCGCCACAGGAAATCATAAAGATAAATTCAACAAGCTTCTACCTCAATTTATAGAGGCATACAAAGATTGGCTTAAACAGGAAGGAACTCTCAGTTTTATTGTTTCACTTAATAAGTAAGACAGTGCAACGCACCTAAATCAAACCCAACCCACCCCCCAACCCCTCCCAGGGAGCTAGGAGAGGAGCCAGGAGGGGAATTAAGCCAGATATTACCAAATTAGAACAATTCAATTAACAAAAACCAGGAAACTAAAATGTCAACTATAAACATATCAGACGATCGCCTTAATACCTTCTACAAGCAAAACCCCGATTTTGATATCCTTCAATTTAATTTTCGCAATGGGGAAGCTGACAATTTAAACTGGGACAACTTAGATCGGGAAACAATTTTAGCTCTTGTAGGGTGCGTTAACGACAGTGTAACGCACCGAAATCAAACCAAAATTAAGCCAGACATCACTAAATCAGAACAATTCAATTAACAAAAACGAGGAAAGTAAAATGTCAACTATAAAAATATCAGATCCCAATCTTGATCGCTTCTAAAGTGCGATCGCGTAGCGTGGCCTACGGCCAATCGCCTGATCTTGTAGGTTGGGTTAAGGAAAAGAAATCCAACAAATAAACTATTTCCTCTAAAATGTTATACTTAGTATAGTTTATTCAAGTAAGTATAAAGAAGATGGAAGTAATCAATATTGACCAAGCCAAAACACAACTTTCGCAACTTTTAGTCCGAGTGCAACAGGGAGAAAAGATCGTCATTGCCAATCGAGGCAAACCAGTGGCATTATTGAGTCAGTATCAAGAATCTCAACTCTCAAAGCGTCTTCCAGGACGTTTACGTGGTCAATTTACTGTACCTGATGATTTCAACCAACCTGACAAAGATTTGATTCGCTTATTTGAAGGAGAAGAAGATTGAGATTATTACTGGATACTCACTGTTGGTTGTGGTGGTTAGTTGAACCAGAAAGATTGAGCAAAACAGCCCAAGAAGCGATTATTGCCTTCGATAACGAACTTTTGTTATCTGTAGCTAGTATCTGGGAAATCGGCATTAAATACAAAGCGAGCAAGTTAAAATTACCCCAAACACCAGAAATTATTATTCCTCAACAAATGCAAATGGACGGAATAAATACTTTGTCTATTACAGCATCTCATGCACTCAAAGCTGCTGCTCTTCCTCTGCATCATAAAGATCCTTTTGATCGGATGTTAATTGCTCAAACTCAATTGGAAAAAATTGTAATCTTGACTAATGATATTGCTTTTACTTACTACGATGTCGATACTTTGTGGTGAAGTGCGATCTCTGATCTTGTAGGTTGGGTTGAGGAATGAAACCCAACACATTCCTCCCTTGTCTTATCAATCGAAGGATCGGAGTGCGATCGCGTAGCGTGGCCTACGGCCAATCGCCCATCTTGTAGGGTGCGTTAACGACAGTGTAACGCACCGAAATCAAACCCAAACCCAACCCTTCCCAGGAGGGGAATTAAGCCAGACATCACCAAATCCAAACAATTCAATTAACAAAAACCAGGAAAATAAAATGTCAACTATAAAAATATCAGACAATAACCTCAATTCCTTCTACAATCAAAACCCCGATTTTGATATCCTTCAATTTAATTTTCGCAATGGTCAAGCCGACAAATTAAACTGGGACAACTTAGAGCGAGAAACAATTCTAGAACTATTAAAAAAATACCAGCGACTATTGCGACTGAACCCAGATCCGGAAATTGCCAAAGCCTTATTGAACCAATCGACACAACCCCGTGAGGGTGAGGTGCTTTCCAGTGAAGAGCTGGACTCTGCTCATGCGATCGCTGCCATTCCTGAGACCGAGTTTATTCAAGATTATAGTGAAATATTAAGTGTAAATGGTGAACAAGATGGTGAGCAAGTTGCTCTAACAATCCACCAAAATGCCACCGCTGTCAAAGCCCAAACAGCACTCCTGTGGGCAAATGTCCACCATCAAGTGGCTTCACCCCACACTCGTGCTATGGGCGTTAATAACGTCGGTAGTGACATTCACAAATTCGAGGACTTCCCCAGCTATCAAGAATTATTCGGTACTCTCAACTACTGCGAATGCGAACACTGTCGCTCCATCTTCAGTCCCGCTGCCTATTTTGTTGATTTGATGCGGATTGTCGATCGCTACATTACACAACCCAATAAAGACAAAATTCCAGCAAATTTCCAATTAGAAAACCGTCGCCCCGATTTAGCTGAAATCGAATTAACCTGTGAAAAGACCAATCACCAAATACCTTATCTCCAAATTGTTAACGAAAGATTGACATATTTGGTCAATACCCTACTGCAGCGCGATCCAGACACTGTCCCTTTTCGCGCATTAGCAGAACAAAATTATCCTTTTAACCTTCCATTTAACTTACCTCTGACTCAGATTCGGACGTATCTGGCTCAACTGAAGACCAGTTTGTTTGATATTTACAGCGTCTTTGGTGTGGACGAAAAAGAGGTGGCTAGGGAGTATTTAGAGCTTTCCCATCAAGAGTATCAATTAATCACCACTTCCTCCGCCCAGGATTCTCAAGCTTTAGGGAAATCTTATGGGGTAGATAACTTAACGAATACTGAAATTGATAAGTTAAAGAATGTTGACAACTTTCTAGCTCGAACAGGACTTACATTAGACGAATTAAACCAACTCCTTTACCAAAACCTGAGTAAACCAGAAATTGAGGCAGGAATGTGCCATCAGTTTTTCATTAACCGGGGTTTGGGCAATAATGATTACCTCCAGATTTCACCTGATTCTAATGAAATTACTCACCTGAATAGTGACACCCTAGATCGCATTAATCGTTTTGTCCGTTTAGCTAAAAAACTTAATTGGTCTTTTGCCGATTTAGATTGGGTTCTCAGAGCGATTAGTAATGATAATCCGAAAATTGACGATGATTCCAACACAATCATAAAAATTGCCAAAATTAAGCAAATCGCCGAAAAATATAAACTTAAATTAGATGTAGTTTGTAGTTTTTGGCACGATATTAAAACTAGCGGTGTGGGAGATAACGAACCTTCTCAGGCGCTTTTCGACATTGTTTTTAACCACCACTACCTTCTTGGCGGACAAGAGCCTTATCATCCGGATTATAAAGATTTAAGTGGAAATTATTTGAATCCACTCTATCAAGAGACTCCGTTAACTTGGAAAGTTGGGCAAAACAACGAGACAGCAACGAACGCCAGCAGAGTTGCTGCTGGATTACGAATCAGTTTGGATGAATTGAAAGCCCTGAGAATAGCCTTTTTTAGTAATAGCAATAGTGAGGAAGAGATAGACTTAACAGTTCAAAACTTATCTGTCTTTTATCGCCATGCTCAACTGGCTACCATAGCAAAATTACCCATTGAACAGTACCTCATTCTTTTGCGCTTAATCAACAAACAAATTCAAATATTTGCTGTTGAGGATGTTGTTGAAATATTAGACATGGTGGTGTGGCTAAGAAAGTCAGGCTTTCATGTCTATGAATTAGATTACATTTTAAACGGAACAGAAAGTAAATATGTAGGTAAATGGGATAAGGAAGAAGATATTCAACGATTTTTAGAATCCTTACAGACAATAAAAATCGATCGACACAAAGCAGATGAACTGCTTGAAGAGTTAAAGACTATCGTGGACAATTCAACTTCATCATCAGATACACAATATCTACTAAGCACTCTATGGGAAAATGTGATGGGCTTTATAGGCCGAACAATAGTCTTACCTGATAGTGTCGAAAAAGAGATTAAAGACTCTTTCAAAGAAATTGAAAAACAAAATCCTCAAGGAGAAGATACAGATCCTATATATCTCCGATGATGAGCACGAGTTGTTCGGCTGCCCGCGAGGCCAACTCGAACTGGTCGATTTCGAGCGCCGCTTCGAGCACGCGCTCGTAGGCTTCTTGTGCGGCGTCGAGTCGGCCGAGCCGTTCTTGGACGCGTCCGTCCCAAAGCCGTAGCTCGTTGTGCAACGGGGGATGATGAAGATCGCGGGCCCCTTCATTGGCCTCGC
>NZ_JAAHIG010000153.1:0-19571 GCF_010692305.1 Moorena sp. SIO4G3
TCTCTACTTTTTGCTCTGAGTAGTTACCTTGATTCAATATTGATGTTGATTTTGATTTATCGCCAAACTTGTGATCGCTCTGTTTCCTATTGTGTCTTATCAAATATTCTATATCCATGCTAACCGGCTGAATGTAGGTGCGCATTAGTTTGGTTATTTGTTACCGTTTTAAATTAAGATGGAAGGTGACCACACCATATTTGTAACCTTAAGTTTATAGTATAGAGGTTATTCGTAATATGTGATGAAGAATTTGATATTTAGATTATACTTATCACACTTTATCAAACGTTTTTTTCATCGGTTACTATTTGTTTACTCCTTGGCGATAAGTTATTTATGGTCTATGATCGGGAATAACATGTATACGTGACAAACCATGGTTCTCGGATTTTAGCTTTTCAACAACGAAAATTCCATTACACAAAACTGGTCAACCAATTTATGCTTTTTTTATGTAATTTTGTGTATGATTTTGTTTAACACTGAAGCGAATTCGATAATAGAATATAAACCTGAATAACGTACAATAACACTTTCTGGTTATCTTGTTATCTCCTTGCTGTTATTGGTTTATAACTCGTGCTCTTTTTGTGTCTCAATCACCCATGTCCAGTATTGCTTTATGCTCTTTCATAATATTATTCAAAGGATTTAGGATTTATTATGCTGAGGTTGAATGAATTTCCCTCAATGACACGTCTGCCTCAAATTGCTGCACCCACGAGAAAGCCAAATCCTACGATGGTGATTTATCCTATACAAAAGCTTTACGTATTGTAAGCATTTATACCATTAGCTAAAGGCTTTGGAAATCCCAGAACAGTTGATTTAAGAGAAATCATCAATGGTATTTTTGATGTTCATTGGACTTGTTGGTAGAAAAAAATTTTGCTGGTTAAATCGATTTAGACGCCCTTAGTAAAGACTATAAGTTATATACACAGATGAGTATAGGGATGATATATGGTTCATTAATTCGTTTAATGACAAGAAGATTAGCGTCTTAATTTTTTGTTTACTAATCAGCTCTTACAATATCGATAGAAACATGATTAAAACAATTGCTTGATATGGGTGTTAAGCTAAAGCTTAACTAAATTTAGATCGCCAAGTAGTTATCTTAACTAATCCAATACAAAAATAGTTACATTTACCAATAGTTTCTACGCCCTTACCTGGAACCACTCCTCTAGGATTGACCTGGGCTAAAAGCTTTGGTAATCGATTGAGCTTTGGTCACGCTACGCGATGAAGCAAAGCTTCCGCGCTTTAGCGATCGCACTCTCAATTTTCGTTCCTATTCCGATATTGACGCAGTCGCTAATACTGGACACCACAGCACTTGACTTCACCCCCACTCTCTCCACACTTACCACACTTTCAACCCTATTCCCTGTTTCCTTTCTTCCCAATTTTCGTGCCTATTCCGATATTGACCCAGTCCCTAATACTGGACACCACAGCACTTGACTTCACCCCCACTCTCTCCACACTTACCACACTTTCAACCCTATTCCCTGTTTCCTTTCTTCCCGATTTCCTAACTATTCCGGTATTGACGCAGTCGCTAATACTGGACACCACAGCAGTTGACTTCATACCCACCCTATCCACGCTTACCACACTTTAACTACTTTCATCCCTATTTAAAAAAAGTTGCCAATTTTCCTTTTCTCTATTAAACTAGTAATATCGGAATAGTTAAAAAGACTCCATGAACAAGTGCGTTGGAACTACTGAAGCGGCATCTCTATTAGGAATTTCTTCTCGACGATTGCGCCAACTCCTAGAGAAGGGTCGGGTGCGGGGTGCTTATAAAACTGGGAAATTCTGGATTATTCCTCTATTCAACCATTTGCCACAAATTACCAAAGGGTCTCGTGGACCAAAAGGAAAATGGCGCACTAGTCGTCCACCGGCTTTAGCCAAGATTAATGTCAACCGTAATCACATTGGCTCTAATATCAAGAAAAGCCCTATTGACCGCAAGCCAGTAATTTCAGTAAAACGAAGTGGGACCAATCTCTACGGCAACGAAGTGGAAATCCTTGGGCCTTGTAAGATTGTCTATAATCCAGATCATCCACTCGATTGTGGCGCTCGTTTGTGGATTGAAACGTTTAGTGATATTCACTTCATTGGTGGTAGTTTTCCTGCTAGTCGTTGAATCGGGAATCGGGAATCGGGAATCGGGAATCGGGAACAGGGAAAAAGAGCTAATTGCTAGAGCTATTAGAATGGTTCAATAAGCACCCAAGCTAATTGCTGATCGCTGACCATGAGTTCTCCACCACCCTCCAAACCCCCAAAGACCATACTTAGTCAGCTAACTCAGGTAGTACAGACCATTCATGCGAAGGTCAATCTTCAAGCAGTAGCACTAAAGCCTAATGCTAGAGTGCCGGAACTTTGGGTGCAAGACAGTAATACCAACAAATCTGATGTCTATCCCCTGGTTGGGGACCGTTACGTACTCGGGCGCAGTTCCAAATCCTGTGACATAATCGTTCGCAACCCAGTAGTCAGTCAAGTTCATCTGTCCCTAGAACGGTATGGTAGGCGTGGGCGTAGGTTTATCATAAAAGACCAAAACTCTACCAATGGTATCTATCGTGGCAAACGCCGACTTTCCTCCTTGCTTCTGTATCACGGAGACACCCTCACCATTGGCCCACCCGAACTAGCGGCATCAGTTGAGCTACAGTACGTCTATCCTCCGCCCTGGTATATCCAAGGAATTCGTTACTTTCTCTATGGCATCGGTGGCTTAATTGCTTTAGTGGTATTACTAATTGGATTTCAAACCATCAAAGCACCATCAGTCAGGCCATTACCCGAGGGAGTCACAGGTCCTGTAATTGTTTACTCTCGTGACCAAATTCCCCTACGGCAACCTCGGACCGATGCTCACCGAGAACTGAGGAGGTTATCGGATTTTTCCCCATATTTACCGAAAGCAGTGATTGCTTCAGAAGACAGCCGCTTTTACTGGCACTTTGGAGTAGACCCCTATGGCATTATGCGAGCTGTGGTGCGGAATCTTCAAGGGGGAGGGATTCGCGAAGGTGCTAGTACCATCACTCAGCAGGTAGCAAGAAGCCTATTTCCCGAGTATGTCGGTCGAGCCAATACCGCAGACCGGAAAGTGCGGGAGGCAATTATTGCCCTAAAGTTAGAGACAGTTTACAGTAAAGACGCAATCTTAAAGGCTTACTTAAACCGAGTTTACTTGGGTATAGAAGCATTTGGTTTTGAAGATGCTGCTCAATTTTATTTCGACAAATCAGCAGCTAATGTGAATATCCAAGAAGCCGCAACCCTGGTAGCAAGTTTACCAGCACCCAATAGCTATAACCCAATCCAAAATTATGATACGTCATTACAATTACGGAATCGGGTGATTGACCGGATGCACGCTTTGGGAATGATTAGTCGAGAAGAGGCTAATCGAGCGAGGCGATCGCGGATTGAAGTTAGCCCGAAAGCCCGAGAAATGCTTTCTAGTACCAAAGCCCCCTATTTCTATAACTACGTTTTCCAGCAATTGAGGGCGTTACTGGGCAAAGAGTTGGCTAAGGAAGGTAATTTTATTGTAGAAACTACTGTAGATACTGAGTCTCAGGCCAAAGCTGAAGCAGCTCTACGGGACTATGTTAAGAACACTGGTAGCCGCTTAGGATTTTCTCAGGGAGCGATCGCAAGCTTGAATACCAGTAATGGCGAGATTCTAGCCATGGTTGGCGGTGCCGATTACCAAAAAAGCCAGTTTAATCGGGTTATCCAAGCTAAGCGTCAACCAGGCTCAACCTTTAAACTCTTTGCCTATGCTGCTGCCTTAGAAAAAGGGATTTTACCAACCAAAACCTACTCCTGCTCTGGGATTAAACGGATTAGACGTTGTGAGCGGTCTGGAGATGCTACTAATATTGATATGTATGCTGGTCTGGCTCAATCGGAAAATGCAGTAGCGATCAGAGTAGCTCAAGATGCTGGTTTAGATAGAGTAGTACGACTGGCGCAACGGTTGGGTATTAGCTCAAAACTCGAGCCTGCGTTTGGTTTAGCCTTAGGTCAAAGTGAAGTTACTCTGTTGGAAATGACTGGAGCCTATGGTGCGATCGCAAATCAAGGGATGTGGTATCGTCCCCATGGTATTGTCAGAATTCTCGACAGTAGTGATTGCACCGATAACCAAGACTACCAAACCTGTCGAGTAATCTACAACTTCGCTGATCAGCCAACTATCAACAAGCAAGCGGTTTCACCAGCGGTAGCCAACACCATGACAGAAATGCTTCAGGGTGTAGTCACTAGTGGCACCGGTCGCAGTGCTCGGATTGGTGAAGGAGAAGGGGGAAAAACCGGTACTACTGATAAAAATGTAGACTTGTGGTTTATTGGTTTTATTCCCAAGCATCAGATCGTTACAGGGATTTGGTTAGGCAATGACAATAATTCTCCTACTAGTGGTAGTAGTAGCCAAGCGGCTCAGTTGTGGGGAATGTATATGGGTCAGGTGGTACCGAAAGAGAGTTGATACCGAGTTGTATTCAAAGATAGTAGATTGGTTGGATAGGGAGATGGGGAGATAGGGAGATGGGGAGAAGAGACAGTTGTTGGTATCAAAGGTGATCAATCCAAAAGCTGATCAGGATTGATTCCCATTTGTTTGAGTCGAGCTTTCAAAGCTTCAAGCTCTTGTTGAGCTTGATTAGCCCGTTGCTGAGCCTGTTGAGTTTTCTCCTCTTGGGAGGGATACCGTCTAGCATTTTGGTCGTACCAATACAACCATTCCCTAGTCCAATCAAGATAGGTTCCTTCTGCTGTGCCTATACCTAGACCAATTTCTGGCATCCAGACCGGATTACCTGGTTGACGCACATACACTCCATCTACCAAGCGATGCACTTCAAAGCTATCCCCTTTTCGAGGTTGAAAGTTATCGCTATCATATATCACGTAATATAATAACCCTAAGTCAGCATAGTCTAATTTTTTCTGGTCATACTCGCCGTTATAGGTTTGAGAGACAATCTCGATGGCGAGAATTGGCACAACACCATTTTCTTCCCACAACACATAACTTAAACGTCCCTGACGACCCTTAGGGCGAGTTTTCCATCTCTGTACTCCTAAACTGAGGAATCCATCAGGCACTATGGCTGACTGTTTGGGATTGTAATAGTATCCCATATCTATACCAAAAAACCAATCCCTGCGCTCTGACCAGATAATCGCTAAAATCGATTTCAATAAGTGAGGGATGGTATCTTGCAGTTCATTATCCACAGGGGTTTCATCAGAAGAGGGTAATTCTTCTGAAGTCGGAAGGTATTGTAACGGGTCATAGTTTAGCATCATTCCATTGCCTAGACCTAACTGGTGACATGTTAGCAATTTCATGCAGTTTCACTAACTACCATTATCTTGCCGATAAATAAGATTAGGTTGATGAGCAGTTTCTATAGTATTTTAGGGACAAGTCTATTTTGCTTTGTTGTTAGCTTTGTTATGAAACAGCTCCTCAACCAACTACAAAACCAACGCAAATACATTAAATCCCTAATTATCCCTGTTTTAGGTATCTTGTTAGCAAGCGGAATAATTGCAGCACCAGCCAATGCCATCAATGTCTATCAAATGCCTAACATTAGCGCTGGAGAACCGACTTGGGTAATTGACAAGTCAGAAGTTCTCTCTCGCTTCACAGAAGGCAAGTTGACTCAATCCTTAGAGGATTTAGCCAAAGCAACAGGCAATCAAGTTAGACTGGTCACTGTCCACGGCCTAGATTATGGTGAAACAGCAGCAACCTTTGCCCAAGGGTTGTTTGAAAAATGGTATGGTAATCCAGAAGACCAAGCTAATCAAACCTTGATAGTGCTGGATACTGTCACCAATAACAGTGCTATCGTTACTGGCAATGCCGTTAAGGAAATTATGTCCGATGACATTGCTGAAAGTGTGGCTTCTGAAACCCTACAGGTGCCGCTGCGGGATGGTAACAAGTATAATCAGGGTTTCTTAGATGTAAGCGATCGCATAGTAGCTGTCTTATCTGGCGAACCAGATCCCGGTCCTCCTGTAGTTGAAGAAGAAATCAACATTGCTGGCAACTTTAAGAGTGCAGAAGAAACTCAAGAGAGCAATGCTACCCTTTGGGTTGTAGTGATCTTGGTTGTTGCTACAGTTGTGCCGATGGTTACTTACTTTTTCTACCAAGGTTTTTCCTAAGTATTTAGCTATCAGCTATCAGCTATTAGCTGATAGCTGATAGATTACTAACTCAAAGAGATGAGATATATCTCATTACTTCTGGAGTCGCATCAAACCATTCCCCAGAAATCCTAAGATGTTGGAATTTCCTGTGAAATTCGGTTTCCATCTTAGCACTACCTGGGATAATTTTTATTAGTTCTAAAGTCGTTACACTCTTAGTTTCAAGCCCTCTAATATTACCATTGGGGTTAGTAGTGTAACCGATCCGAATCGCATTGCGTCCCTTGTCTAAGATAAAGTAAAGCCTAGCTGGATTTTCTTCCTCAGGGCTGGATAGGCAGCTTTGTACTAAAGTCCCTGTGGCTTTGTGCAACCGAATAAAGGTTTGAGCGTCACTAGCGTATTCTGGAAGCTTAGAACGCTCTACAGCCATGGTCATATAACGCAATGCAGCTGCGTGTCTTCCCTCCGACGCTTCATCGACAGCCAGGGCTAGCAGGTCATAGGGTGAGCATTGGCGAAAATTACTCATTATTGTTGTAGTTGGGCTGAGCAATACCTGATTTGTATGCTAGGAATTGGTAATAATAGCACACCTAATGACCTTATGTAAAGACCTTATGTCAAGTCAGATCGGGGAAATCGTATCTGTGCTTTGTGCAAAAGGCGCGTTTATTCAAAATACTCCTCAACTGCTCATCAATCCGGAATCTCAAAGGTAATCTCGCGCTTGGTAAAGGGCAAATCTTGATTAATAGCCTCAATTTCCTGAAGTTCCATGACGTTAACCTCATCGATATAGTTTTGAAAAATCCGGTCAAAGCGTTTATCGTAGAATCGGTGAACACTATGGTTAGCAGTTGCTGGGAAGCCACGACGCTTCTTGTGACGCCCACCAGCACCAGGGTCAAACATGGTGATGCCCTGGTCGATTGCCCACTCAATTGGTGCATAGTAACAGGCTTCAAAATGTAGGCAGTCAAATTCTTGAAAACAGCCCCAATAACGACCATACAAATGATTGCCCTTATTGATACAAAAGGACATTCCCACTGGTTTTTGGTCATCCTCCTCCCGATAAGCAGCCATTAGTACCACTCGCTGACGGTAGTTAGGATACAACTGTTTAAAAAACTGGCGCGTTAGATATTTGCTACCCCACATAAATTTATCGCAGGTGCTGCTGTAGAAGCTGTAGATTAAGGGAAACAAGGATTTTTGAATCTCATCCCCCGTTAAGATTTTCAGGGTTAGACCTGCTTTGGCTACAGCCTTACGTTCTCGTTTAATATTGCGGCGTTGATTGGCATTAAAGACCTTTAGGTAATCCTCAAAACTGCTAAATCCTTGGTTTTGCCAAATATAGCTGTGATGTAGCCAGCCCTTAAAACCATTGCGTTCAATTACTGGTCGCCAATCCGGGTCAACAAAGAGGAAGTGACAACCAGACAGATGATTGCGATCGCAAAAATGATCGATAGCACTGACCATTATCTGTGTCAGCTCATCTTCATCTTCTCCCGGTGCCATCAAAAACCGATAGCCTACCGCTGGAGTAAATGGTGTCATCCCCAACAACTTGGGATAGTAGGAAATGCCCAAGCGATAGGATAAATCCGCCCACTGTTGGTCAAAGACAAACTCTCCGTAACTGTGACCTTTGACATACATAGGTGCAGCCGCGATCAGCTGTCTATCTCGCCATACCGTTAAGTGATTGGGCAACCAACCCGTTTTAGCAGTAGCACTACCAGATGTTTCAATATTATTCAACCAGTCCCACTCCAGAAAAGGGGTTTTTAGGGGTTGGGCAAGGTCATCCCAAGCGGATTGGGGAATATCTGCCATGCGGTTGACCCAGATAACGGAATAGTCAAGCTTGGGTTGTTGAACCATTGGGGTAATCTAGGATTAGGGGAACTTGAGATTGGTAAAGTCAGCAATTCTGCTAGTATGCAAGTTTGAACGCGCACGCGTGGCCAAACGCGCCCCGCGTGGCCAATAGGCCAAGGCCAAGTCAGCAAGTCAGCAAGTCAGCAAGTCTGAAACAATTCCTGGGATCAATTACTGAGAAACTGGAATGTTTCTTACCTTGAGCCTTAAGGTTTTTACCGTTAACTTCAAGTATTTAACTTCAAGTTTTATTTAATTATTCGAGGGAGTTATCAGAGGAGATATGACCAGATATCCCATCTCTTAGTTTAAGTTAAAATAACTTCACACTATAGGCACGCAAAGTACCTGCACCAAACAAGACCCCATCAGCGAGAGCCACTGGGTTTTCCAGAGGGGCTAGAAAGGTTAGCAAATCTTTTCTATAACACATCTAGTCACAGACTTCAAACCCTGAAGGTCTTGATAGTCAGGGAAAACCTTGGTAGATCTACTCGAATCCTCCAAGCTATGCATCTATGCCTTTGTCCTTCCATCTGACGTTAAATGGACACAACCCTAGTTGAGAATGGCAGAGAAAAATTACTCAAATTAACTGGATTTATTTGAGTAAGTTTCCATAAACTAAATAGAGGGAATAAAGATATCAATCTGAGTACCAAGGTTGTAGTGAGTAATTGTAAACAAACCCCATTATCTTGCGGTTGGGTTGTTCTGAGCCATCAATATCAGACGAATTATGGTTAAGCTAGGTCTATCCTCCTTTCGTCGCATTCTACTTTCGCGCCTTCTGCTGCTAAGTGTGCCAGTCTTACTAGCAGGAGTGTATGTGACTTACACAAAGGCACGCTCATTGCTGTTGGACAGTGCTCGCCAAAATCTGACGGAAAGTGCTGTACTCCACGCACAGAGCATTCAAGAGTCAATTGCTGCCCTCAAAGCCAACTTGGTGAGTGCCAGTGAAGCTGTAGCCCTAAAGTCGGAATCCCCAACCGCCTATCAAAAATTTGTAGAACAATTGGCTCAACTGTTACCACATCAGATCGATTGTGTACAGTTGATGGAGCTACAGAGCAAAGCAATCGCCGCAAGTACCTGTGCTAACAAATTGCTAACTAACCGACCGACTTTTGTATCCTCGGTGCAGCAAAGTCAATCATTCACTAACCGTTCTCAGGTTGAGGTAACCATACTACTGCCTAAACACCCCTCAAGAAACCCCTCAACAACTTTAACTAGCCAACTCTATCCCCCCAAGTCCACCAGTAAACTCAAACTAGTCCTGAGTGCCCCAGTCTATAACCGATCAGGTCAACTCCAGTTTGCCCTGATCATCCAGTCAGCTCTGCTACAGACACCAGCCTCACAACGGCAGATATTGTCGAGCTATCCGGTAGTGATTAACCAAGAAGGGAAAGTTTTGACTCATCACTATCACGAGCCAGTGGCACAGAAGATCACAGACAAGATCAATCGGGAAGAAGAACAAGAGGGACTCAAAAGGGTTTTCGGAAAAGCGATCGCACAGGAACTTGATGTTGCTGAACCGTCGTACTGGATTAAAAACAACGTGGAATTAACCGCTGGGTATACCTCAATTCCAAGTCCGATTACTGCTGAGCTAGATCAAAAGTGGGTGATCTTAGCGGTTACCCCCGTTGATATTGCTTTGGCTGGTCTCAAAGAGATTCAGCACGTTCTGGTAATCTTCACCTGTGGCTTGATTGGGGCAACCCTGTTGGCAACGATGTATGTTGCTCGAGAATTAGCTCGTCCTCTCGAACAACTCAGAGACTACGCTCTCAATCAATCTCAGTTCCTACCCTACGACCGTATACCCCAAAACTTCAAAATTAGGGAAGTTAACCAATTGTCGGAAGCTTTCGGTGGGATGATTGAACGCATGAAACATTGGGCAGAAGAACTCGAAGCTACTTGGAAAGAAGCCCAAACTGCTAATAAGTTCAAGAATGAATTCCTGGCGAATACCTCCCATGAACTGAGAACTCCCCTGAACGCCATCATTGGTTGTTTGCGACTAATACGGGATGGTTTCTGTGACAACCGGGAAGAAGAAATCGATTTTTTACAAAGGGCTGATCATGCTGCCATGCATCTGCTAGAAATCATTAATGACGTTCTAGATATGGCCAAGATTGAAGCTGGTAAATTATCGGTAAAAATTGAGCCGATTTACCTGTGGGAGTTGCTTGATGAAGTCATAAATTTACAGACTATTCCCATTCAGCAGAAAGGTCTTGAGTTTCATACCAGCGATTTGCATCAGGGGATTATCGTTCCTGCTGATCCAGCTAAGCTCAAGCAGGTTATAATTAATGTAGTTGGTAACGCCACCAAATTTACAGACAATGGCAGCATTACCATTAAAACCCGAATTGAACCGCTACCCCTGTCTCAGAACAACAGAAGTTTTCCCAAGGCTTCTGATCTAACTTCTCATTCACAGGTTGTGATTATTGTTAAGGATACAGGTATTGGTATTGATCCCAGTCAACAGAAAAAACTATTTCGTCCCTTTGTGATGGTTGATGGCTCGACCACCCGCCAATGCGGTGGAACAGGGCTTGGTCTAGCTATTTGCCGGAATTTAATGGAAATGATGGGAGGTACTATTACCCTCTCCAGTCCTGGAGAGGGTAAGGGTAGCACTGTTAAAATTACCTTGCCGATCATAGATGGAAAACGGGAATAGGGATGCAGCGCTTTTCTCGTACTGCCTGATCTGTTAAATTGACGCACTAGTCATCTGTTGCGCCAATGAGCTGATAACCTTCAATTGTTCCTCACCAAAAGCGTCTGCTTCTGGACTAGCAATGGTAATTAGACCCTTGATTTTATAGTCATCAATCACTGGCACGCTCAGAAATGACCGCACTCCTGCCAAATCCAAACCCCCAGATACTATTCCCACTACCTGCCCATCGTTACCAATAACTGGTAAAGAAACCACGGCAACCCAAAGGTTACTCTTTGCCCGAAAAACTGTTGATATATAGGTGCGTCCCTTGATAGCTTGTTGAAAATAGCGGCGATCGGAATAGTCTTTACCAATTAAATCTAATTCCGGGGCTTCTGGGTAGCGATAAATCATCACCCCCTGACGATTGATTAAACTCCACCCAGCCAATCCAGCCATCGCGTTTTGCATCAGGGTGCTCTCTCGTAGTGCTTGCCCTAAGGCAGCAACATTTAGCGATCGCGTTTCCGAACAAAATGCTAGAAAACTCAGGGTAACAAAGAGTCGCTTCAGGTCATTTTGGGCTAAATAAGCGACGGTTTCTGGGGCATCAGTTCCCTGTGATGCCACTAACTCCATCTGAATTTGGTCTGGTTGGAGGTCTAGGTCAGTTAAGCTAGCCAAGGTAATCAGTGCCAAAGCTCGCAATTGCTCAGCCGCAGTAGTAGTTGACTGTTTACCTAGGACGATCAGCAACCGAGTCTTTTGCTCTTCTAGGAGAAGCATACCATAAATTGGTGGGTCAATGGTTGCCTTGATTTGGTCAAAGGTTGTTTGCCACACCGGTTGCTTGCCTGTCATAATTTTTGAACAAAAAGGAGTGTAAAGGGGATATAGCTGTTACAAGCCTCAGAGCTAGACCATATTTCTCAAACAAACTTATAAATATAAGACTAACGGCTGAGAATAGTTGATCAGTTCCTAAATTTTGGTATTTTGCGCGCGTCTTTCTGGAGTGGTCGATAGCAAACGTTTGTTCCGACACGCTGATTTCGCTAGATTTTCTGGAAGCGTCGAGAGATTTTCTACTGTTTGGGAAATGAATTGTGATCGATAATCTTTGATTGAGATGAGGTGCTCTCAATCACAATCCCCTTAGTGGGGGAGATACTGTAAGGGTAGGGACGCTGATCTGCCTTAGCCCCACGAATTTTAGTAATTCGCAGCCAATTTTTGTAGCCAATGTCTGCTCCGTTATTAATTTCATCCCAGTCAGGTGAATAAAGGTCTACTACGAGATCATAAAGGTTCAGTAAATTGTAGCGATCGCTTTTTTCGATTCCGTCCTGAGCAAAAATATCTAACACTGCCACATCAGGCTGACGGAGTTGACGATTTTTACGGTAGACCAGCTTAATAAACTCTCTAGGGGTACAGTTGATTAGTAGAGGCGTGAGGGAGTCAAAGATTACTCGACAGGGTTTAGGCATCTGCTCGAGCTGTTGCGCAATCCTGAGCAAAAGCATCTCCGGGTCATTCAGATTCAGGTGTACAGAGGTTGCTGGCAATGTGTCTACTATGGGACTAAAGGTATCGAGGATTACCAACTGCCCTGCTTCCAGGTAGGGGTCAGGGAGTAATCCCCAACTTGGGAGGGTTTGATAAACTTGCTGCCTAGGAATATCCGCACTAATATATAAGACTGATTCTTGGCGATGCAAGCCACAGAGCAAAAACTGATAGGCTAGGGTACTCTTACCCAGTCCGGGAGCGCCCTCCACCAAGGAAGCGGTGTTATAGGGGATTTGGTTTGGGAGCAATTTTTCGAGTGACCCAAACACTAAATAGGGAGCATCCTCAATAAATTTTAATGATTCGGTGGTTGAGGGGGGAGATATTTGGCTGGCACTGTACAATATCTCAATACCGTTTTCTGTGATTGCCATGCGGTGAGAACCACAGACATGGTCAGATGCTCGCATTTTAAATACTTCTAGATAGCGATCGCGTCTACGACCAACTAGTTCTTTTGATAGCATAATCATGCCATCGACAATGGTTTCTTCCACACCAAAGCTGGATAGGTGTCCAGTTTCATGAGCAGGGATACCTGAGATAAAGATACCCACTCCACCAATTTGTTGCATCAGGGTTGCTAATTGGAAGGTCTTTTCTCGCTGGATGGCTCGGTTATTGACTTTGTAGAACAAGACTGATAGTGAATCCACCACAAAACGTTGAGGCTGGAAGGAGGCGATTTCCTGAGCAATTTGATCTAGGTGTTCTTCAACCCGGATATTAGTTTGGGTAACAAAGACAATGCGCAGCATCTGCTGTTGAATCAGACGTTCTAAGTCCCAACCAAAACCGGCTGCCATCTGGGACAGATGAGAGGGGGTTTCCTCAAAAGAAAAGAGCAAGCCTTTTTCCCCTCGGTCAACTCCAGCCATGAGAAACTGTAGGGCAAAGGTAGTTTTACCAGTGCCAGCAACTCCCGAGAGGATTATTGAACGACCGTAGGGGATACCCCCCCGCAACAGTTGATCCAAACCCGGAATTCCCATCACCATACGCCCTGCTGGAACTGACCAACTCACCGACTGTTGCCTGAGGGTTAGGGTAGGGCTGAGAATCCGCACCCCCACATTAGTGATCACAAAGGGAAATGGTTCCATATAAGGTGCCAGACCCCGTAATTTATGAACCTGTAACCAACGGCGTTGCTCCCCTGCCTCCTCATGGGTCGAAAGGTAAATGATGCCATCAGCCAAAGCAAATTCTGGACTGTGGTTAATCTGATAGGGATCGGATTCACTCACTAAAAAAGTCGTGCAACGAGCACTGGCGAGGCGAACCGATAGTTCGTAGCAAAAACGGCGGAAGTCACCACTTTTTTCGGTCAGGTCAGCAATAGCCTTAAAAGAGTCAATGACTATAACTTCTGCTTGATGTTGATTGACCAAACCCACTATATGATCTGCCAACCTAGGCATCGGTTGTTCAATTAAGAATGAACCGACATCACTATAGATCACCTGCTCACCAAATACTTGAGCATCGAAGAATTGGAAGTGCTGCATATAACGCACCACCTTAAGGGTTGGCTCAGAAAGGGTACTGAGATAAAGAGCTCTCTTATGGGGTTGGTGCTTGATAGTGTTAAACAGAATCTGCTGCACCAAAATTGTTTTGCCAGTGCCAGGAGCCCCTGCCAAGATATTCAATGAGTAGATGGGAAAGCCACCGCCCAAAACGGCATCCAGATTTGGCACTCCTGTAGGCATTAATTTGATTGTGGGCTTAGTCATTAGCCATTATTCATTATAGCGGTTTTTAAGCTTGTAAGGTACAACTTTCGGTTTAGGTAGCAGGGAGCAGGGAGCAGGTATAAGTAAATTCATAACCGGTAAGATGTGAAAGGTTTTTTTGTACCTCATTATGATAAAAACCGCTAGATTCATTAGTGGTAATTTAACTAATAATCAATCAAAATAATCAATCAAATCGTAGCTTTGTAATAGGTTGTCTTCTGATGTTCCCAGGTAATTACCATACCCTGCTGCTTGAGATTCTCTAACTCATGGAGCAAGTCTTGAGGGGTGAATCCAGTGCGATTGGCTAATTCATTTATCTCCATCTCCTCCACCCCCTGCAAGATTTTCATGATATTACGACTCGGGTTAAGCAACTCCTTAAAGCCATTGTCATTGAAGTAATTATTATTAAAGACAGGCATTCCAGTCAGCACACCAGTTTGAGCTTCAATCACCTCGTTGATGCTAATTCCATCTGAGGTAATTTCAAAAAACCGGATTTCTTTGCTGTGGGGCGCTCCCCTGACCTTCATAATGTTGATGGCTCGTCCGATCCGACCCGATAGTTCTACATAGCGTAAGAGGATAACATTATCCACCACAAAGGATACGCCATGTTCACTCAACTGAAACGGTCCGAATAGCTCCCCAATTTCGTTGGTTACGATGGTGGTCACACCTTGAAGTTTCAACTGGTTCACTAAGGAGTAAATATAGTCTTTGTAGCGAACCTTATTTGGGGTGGCAATCTCAATATCCTTGAGAGAATCAAGCATAATCCGGCGAGCCTTAACCCTGTCTACAACAGCTTTCACCTTAGCAGCATGGATATCCGGCTGTAGTTCTACGGGAGAATCATACATATGCACTAGCATTCCCTGCTTTTCCATCGCCTCTAAATCCCAACCTAAGGACAGGGCAATGGCTTTGAGCTGTTGGGGATTTTCTTGAAAGGTAACAATTACTCCAGGCTCCCCTTTGAGAATTCCAGCCACAATGAAGTGAAGTCCCATCAAGGTTTTACCAGTGCCTGCGCCTCCAGCAACCATAGTTGCCGTGCTATGCTGCAATCCCCCATCTAACATCCTATCCAGTTCAGGGATGCCAGTGGAAAGTTTTTGTTGGCTGACCTGGGTATTCATCCATAAGTTTTTCAGCATCTTAATCCGGGGATAGACTTCTATGCCTGTCTGACTGATTTCAAAGGGGTGCAACCCGGTAAAATAATTTTCCCCCCTGAGTTTCAGCACATCTAAATAACGCTGGTAGTGTAACCCCAGAGGCTGATTTTGCAGACGAATAATCCCATCGGCGATGGCAAAGATGGGTTGATGTTTAATTTCTTCGTCAGTGTATTCCCCTACTAAAAAAGCTGTTACTCCCCAAGTGGTCAGACGCACTGAGAGGTCGTAGCCAAACTTACGTACTTCTACGGGATCCGTTGCCAAATCATGAATGGCTTTGAAGCTATCAATGCCGATCAGCGCAGGTCGGTACTCTTTTACGTAATTAATAATGGCAGCGACCGCTTCTTTTAGACCCTGCTCTCGGATAATCTCGCCGATGTCGAGATAAATTACCGCAGTACCTACCTTAGTGGGGTCAAAAAAATCAAACTTTTGTAGGTAGTGCAGTAATTTTACTGAAGGTTCTGATAGGGTAACTAGATAAAGCGCTTTGTGCTCTGTAGTAGCATTGGTGTATAGTATTTGCTGGGTAAAGATCGTCTTACCAGATCCGGGTGGCCCAGTTATGATGTTAATGGACAATTCCGGAATACCACCAGCGAGAATCGAGTCTAGACCAGGAATACTAGTAGGCAGTTTACCTAAGGGCTTTGTCCGAGGCCTGATCATATAAGTTTTTTCCCTTCAATTTCCTTGAGTAATTGTCTGACTAGAATGTCGCCCGTCAAGATGGCTAGAATATCGATTAGGGTTGTGACTAACTCTTTGAGGGCCTCACGAATTAGTAACCGTTGTTCTGGTGGAACCTTTTGGCGAAACACCTCAAACGAAACTCCCTCGGCACTTGATTCTATGTAGCTAATCAGGGGATATTTTTCCGCTGTCAAAGCTAGAGATCTTTCCATAATCGACACTACTGTCACTCTACCTAAGGTCGGCATAATCCGGTTCCAGATCGTGGTGAGCAAATCTTCGTAAATGTCGATAACTTCTTCCTTACGGGCCTCTGTCTTCGCCTGGTCAACTTGATCCTGGACTAGCTGTTCAGCTAATGGTTGTGCCGATCGCATCTCCATTTCTCTATTAGGATCGCTCATCGCACTCTCCTCAAATTTTCGTGCCCAGTTAAGGTTAAGAAAACTATTAGTTCTAGCTGAGGGGGTTATATAATAAGCCCTGAAATGCCCACTATATAAAGCTTCTAGGCCAATAAATCAGGCAAGATACAGACCGACATTGACCCTGGATTCATTGTCTTGATGCAAAGCGCGAGTGGGGTAAAGCATGGCAGTTGCTCGTGGGGGTTACCCCCAATACCGCACTGCCTCCCCGTGAGGCCACTGCATCGCTTTCTGGAAGCTTAAACCCTTATAACTAGGTGCAATTAAGCGCCCAAAACAGCATGTATCTTTCTGTTACTTATGGGCTGAAATTATTACCCAGTAAGGATTTCAGCTTACATGTCGCCCCCCCAGTAGTTCTCTTCATGGCTATCTATGGATAACTACCAGTTTATCCCATCAATTTCCACAGCTTATTATATTATCAAAAGTCATAAGATTAGTTAGGTATTTTTTTAGATTTTTTTAATATTTATTTAGTAATACCGAATTAAAAACAAACAAAAATTAATACAAAAATATTTAAATATAATTAACATAACTTTTCTTAAAGGAAAATTCAACAACGCCTCTAAGGATAGTAACACAATACTGAAGCAATAGAAAAATTCAGTTTTTTTTTATCTCGATTAACTGCTCATACCAAATCCTGTTCCCATACCCCCCTGATCCGCATCGCCCTAGATTCCTGGCATAAAAAGATTTGGTCGATTTTTATAAAGGGGTAATGACCAAGCGGATTTGGTATGAGATTCGCTAGTATAAACCACTGGTGCGTTCACTCAACAAAAGAAGAAACTATGAGAAACTTGACCTCCCGCATGGAGGCGGTGCAGTTGCCAGTCATTCCCATGGTTGGCGAACTGATCCGTAAATATCCTGAGACCATATCCTTAGGACAGGGGGTGGTCTATTATGATCCCCCCCCAGAGGCAATGGCAATGTTGCGTGAATTCTACAGCTTACCAGACAATCATAAGTACAAACCCGTACATGGAATTGCGGCCTTGCGAGAGGCAATTGAGGCAAAACTGAAAACTGATAACGACATTGAGATCAATTCTGCTAACCGCATTGTTGTCACCGCAGGAAGCAACATGGCGTTCATGAATGCGATTCTAGGAATTACCACTCCCGGGGACGAGATTATTCTCCAAACGCCTTACTATTTCAACCAGGAAATGGCGATTCAGATGGCTAGCTGTCATCCAGTCCTGGTGCCAACCGATGAAAATTACCAGCTACGTCCGTCAGCGATCGCACAGGCTATTACCGATAGAACCCGGGCAGTAGTTACCATATCACCTAATAATCCTACTGGGGCGGTATATTCCGAAGAGGCATTGCGTCAGGTAAATCAACTTTGTGCCGATCACGGAATTTACCACATTAGTGATGAAGCTTATGAGTATTTTACTTACAACGGGGTGAAACACTTTTCCCCAGGTGCCTTTCCCGAAAGTAGTCAACACACTATTTCTCTATACAGCCTCTCCAAAGCCTACGGTTTTGCCAGTTGGCGGATTGGCTACATGATTATTCCAGAACACTTGTTTGAAGCAATTCAAAAAGTTCAGGATACAATCCTAATTTGTCCCCCAGTCATTTCTCAGTATGCGGCTAATGGGGCATTGAATACTCGAAAAAATTACTGTCAACCTCATATTAATGCGATCGCGTCTGTACGAAAGGTGGTATTGAACTCCCTGAAACGTCTAGAGGGTTTGTGTACCATTGGTTCTGCGGATGGAGCGTTCTATGTTTTCCTAAAAGTGGATACTCAGTTGGATGCTTTTGAATTGGTAGAGAGACTGATTCGGGAACATCGAGTAGCTGTGATGCCAGGTACCGCCTTTGGTATGGACGATGGGTGTTACCTCAGACTTGCTTATGGTGCTTTGCAAAAAGAAACTGTAGCAGAAGGTATTGAACGATTCGTTGCAGGTCTTAACGAAATTTTACAAAAAGTTTGACCCAAGGGCAGGAGATGCAGAAAATATTGTGTAGAAAAATTGACTCACAAATTGTCTACAAGGGATGAGGTATTAGACCAGTTTTTTTTATAGTGAACCCACCAAGAAGGGGTGGGTTCATAATACATGCTTATTGAGACTGATGTCATCTAAACCTGCTTACTGGCTTGGTTTTGGCAAAGTCTGGTTAGGCGTTATTGATGCTTCTGTCTGGCAGAATCCACCATAACACCGGAGACAAAATCATACAGGAAATAGAAAAAATCAACACCAGTAATAGAACTTGGCTCAGTTCGCTATCCATAGGTCTTACCTCTTTATTATCAACTCAGGCTTTTTCAAGCCTCTAGGTTTATACTTCAATCTGACTTAAGTCTATTCCGGATAACAAATTCTGGGTAGTTCTTAGGGTAAATTTTTGTCTACTCTGGTAAACTTTATGGTTAATTTATAATAAGTTTTATTGCAAAGTCGCTGAAATTCCAAAAATATCATCCCAAATGCAGTTGACTAATTATTATTCCCTTCTCAAGTAATCGGTAATTGGTAATGGGTAATTAAAGTTAGCAACTAACAATTACCCATTCCCAAAAATTCAGGGACTATTTGGGAAGTGATTAACTGAACTTGGTATCAGTGTTTTATTGATGTAGGAAACCACCTGGTTAGCCAAACATATCTGACACGGTTCGTTGGAACGAATTCATTACCAAAATGTTTTTTATTCGAAGTCATTATAAATACTTACACTATCAATTATCTTGAAAAGGCTATATATAATATCGAGTCAGGTTGACTGGGTTGTAAACAAGCCCACCTACTTCATCCTTGATACTTCAACCTTTTATATAATGCCCAGAAGATACTTTCTGCTCTCTTACCAAAGTAAGACTAACCCATTGCCCTTTATCGTTAAAAGAGCGAATCAGCCGCTGACGTTGGTTAGGTTGCCACAGCCAACCTACTTCTAGAAAGAAGGAATGACCTGGCTTAACCGTTATTGGACAAGTCGACGATGCCCCATCGGGCAATAATAAAACAGAAAAACATCAAGCGAGAGTTAGCCACTTAATTTATTGAGTGGAAAGCGAGCGTGCCGGGATTTATCCCGGCGTTCGCGTTCTAAGGGATTCGTTTTGTTCTTGCTAATATTTCCAGAAACT
>NZ_JAAHIG010000154.1:0-19378 GCF_010692305.1 Moorena sp. SIO4G3
AGAAGGGATGCTGCGTGGTGCACCAGCCCCATCCTCCAGAAATTTATGAGTTAATTGAGGTGAGGGACTCTAAAGTTCAAGCTCACTGGCGGCAGATATCTTTCGGTTACGAACTAAGCGATCGCCACCTTTAATCGATTAAAATGGTTTCCGTTCTTGCGCTCCATGCTTGACATGCAGGATTTGAACGATCTGACCATCTATACGAAACAATACCCGATAATTGCCAACTATCAGGTTTCTAATTTCATAGTCATAGAAGCTGCTTTCAAAAGCTAACGGACAACGTGCAGGGTAATCTTTCAATGTCTGTATTTTGTCATGGAGCACAAAATACCAACCTGCGGCATTATCAGGGGAATCTTCAGCGATATATAGATAAATATCCTCTATTTCTTGTCCAGCTTCCGGCGCAATGTCAATCCTGTATTGCTTCACGCTTTAATCCATGCTTTTGCTCAAATTTTTCAAAGAAGTCATCGGCGGGAATTCCCTTGCCTTCATCATGGGCTCTTGCTGCTGTTGCTATTTTCTTAAGTGTTTCTAATAAATCAACCATTTCTTCATAGGCTTTTGCATCCTGAATAACTATTTCAGCTTTGCCGTTTACCGTCAATATCTCAGGCTTTCCCGTGGCTTTTAATCGCTTGATGTGTTCAGCAGGTTTACGGCTAAAGTCGGAAACCGGATATATAGCATCCATCGTAAACATGATATGCCTCAACTGAAAATTTACTGATAATTTTCAGTTTATCAGCTTTTTGCGGAATTGGCAAGCTCGCTGGCACTGAGGGTAGGGTAATTTTGCAGAAGATCAGCTTCACTGCTGCTAATTTGGCTATCCATTCATTGGGAGACATTCCCCATTGGAGATGTTGGTTTTCCTTCCTCAACCCAACCAACAAGAGCGATCGCACTTTGGCATTTCCTCAACCAACCGGACAAGTCGCGATCGCATGGAGCAATATATGTTATCCGCAACCGTTGGATAAGCGTACGCACTTGGTATAACGCGATCGCATGGAGCAATATATGTTATCCACAACCGTTGGATAAGCGTACGCTACATCACCACCTCAATTCAATTGTAGGTTGGGTTGACGCTGTTGAAACCCCACAAAATCAGACCGCTACACCAATTAAATTGTAGGTTCTATTTTGTTAGGCTCTTAACTCCAAAACCCGCCCAGAGTTCAAACTCACCGAAAGCGGCGGGAAGCCCATTCCTTAAGGGATAGGAGGGATAGCCGCCCGCCGCTTTGCTGCTACGCACCATGCTACGCAAAGGTTATTTGTTATTTGTTTTTTGACAAACAACTAACAACCAACAACTTGCTAACACTCTCATCCCCCGTGCTGTCTTCCGGGGGATGAGTTAACGGCTAATACAGCACTTTGCTCTGCTATGCGGTACAGTGTTGATCCCCCTCGCATCCCCCTTAGATCCCCCTCCCGTCCCCCTTTGTATCCCCCTCCCGTCCCCCTTTGTATCCCCCTCCCGTCCCCCTTTGAAAGGGGGAAGCCAGAGGATGCTACGCTTGGACTTCCACAGGAGTTGCTAGAGGATGCTACGCTTTGGGTTCTACGGGGACTTTTGGAAGAGTGTACTTCATTACAGCGCAAAGCGCTGTAGCTCAAGTCCACTCAAGTGGACTAAAACCCTCGTTCAGTCGTCTTTAGACGACTTTAGCTGTGAGCCAGGAGTTTTAACTCCTGCTGGATTGTCAGGCTTGGTGCAAGATCTGAGAATAACCCAACCTACAAAAGCGATCGCTCTATTTCCTCCATCGTACCAGCATGTTTTTGGTTAAATTCACCTATTTCTCGATTAACCTCATTTTTCGCAACTTTATCCTCTGTAGTAGAGCTATCGGTGCTATCAGGATTTTCGGCGGATTTAGAAAATTCAAATAGCTTTTCTCTTAGGGCATAGGCATCACGAACGAACTAATTTGCTCTGGTGGAAGTTGTTTCGCGTCTGCTATTTTTTTATTGATATCCTTAATCTCAGCATCCAGTTCATCTTTGGTCATATTAAACAAATGACCACCAATCGGAAAACCGGCTTCGCTTACCGCTAAGGCATCATAATGCTGGCTATAAGAGTCTTTGAAGTTATTGAGTAAGGTTTGATAATCAGCGCCAGAGGCATTGGTATCTGAGTCATCTTTAGTTCCACTATCGGCAGAATCCCTGTCACCCTTGGTATTGGTTAAATGATCCATTAAGGCATAGGTATCCTTGAGCATTTTTTGGGTATTGTCTGAAGGGACTTTTACCGCTTTCTCCATCGCCTGAGCGAGTTGATCAACTTGTTGATTGACCTCACTCTCGGTCATGGTAAATGGATTTTTTAATTGATCGAAACCTTTTACAGCCTCTAATTTTTTAAACATATCCCCCGTAGAGTCTTTGAAAGATGCCATTTCCGACATGGAGATGGGCTGACCACTTGACCTTTTGTCTCTCAGACCTTGCGCCTGCTTTAAAAAAGAGGCAGCATCATCTTTGGACAGGTTAGAAGCACCGGCAAGGGCTTCACTCAATTTCTCAATCTCCGCCTCGGTGGTCATACCGGTGATCGGATTTATTTTTCCTGGAGATTGGGAGTTGGAAGCATCTGTTGAGGCTTTCTTTGCCTTTTTCGATTTCTTTGCCTCTTTTTTATTCTTGCGGATTTTTTTTGTTTTAGTTGAGAGTGACATATATAGTATTTTCCTTGTTTATTATTATTTTATCTGGTGAGCGTGGAGGATTGTTCTGTTTATCTGCTCGATCGCACTCACCTCAAAATGCACGCACTGTTAATCATTTATTTTTGATAGTGGAATCGACAAGAAATTATTGTTAATTCCTCTTCAGATATTTCATAAACTAAACGATGCTCAGAATTAATCCGCCTTGACCAATATCCTGATAAATTTGCCTTTAGAGGTTCTGGTTTACCAATACCGTCAAATGGATTTCTTATTAGGTCTCTAACTAGTAAATTAACTCTTTTTAATAGCCTTTTATCATTCTCTTGTAACCAAATATAGTCAGACCAGGATGCTTCGGTAAAAGTGATTTTCATTCATCAATTAATTCCTTAACTGATTTTTTTCCTGATTTAGCTTGTTCAATTGACTCTAATAGATGTTCCGCATTGGCAGGGTTGGATAATAAATATAGTGTTTCTCGCCAAGAGTTAAATTCATCTAAAGACATTAAAACAGCTTGTTTTCCTTGATCATTACATAAAATAGTTGGTTCTACGTCAAGAATGACCCGATCAATTAGTTCATCTAATTGGTGTTTGGCTTGATTACTCGTAATTGCTTTCATTTTTAGCTAGTCAGAGTTGTCTACACGATAAAGGTAACAGAAATTTACAGATTGTTTTGCTCAACCAAAGCTACGGGAACATGATGAGTCCGATTTTGTTATGGTAACTTACACTATAAGATAAAATCTAAGGGTAACAAGGGTGAAAATAAAGGATTTTGGGTGGTGCGTTCCCCATAATCCATCGGTGAAGCAGCAGAGGTGGCTTCACCGAACGCACCCTACAAGAGCGATCGCACTATAAGATAAAATCTAAGGGTAACAAGGGTGAAAATAAAGGATTTTGGGTGGTGCGTTCCCCATAATCCATCGGTGAAGCAGCAGAGGTGGCTTCACCGAACGCACCCTACAAGAGCGATCGCACTGCTCCCTGCTCCCTGCTCCCTGCTCCCTAAAAACCAGAAATTTGTACCTCACAAGTCGTAGAATTGCTATATTATTTAATATGATGAGCGTGAGGGATTGTCCTGTTTATCGGCTCGATAGTTTTCCTTCTCGGTTAGTTTGGTGCGTTATTAACACATCCTACAAGAGCGATGCTGATTATGGGTATGGTTTTGCCCCCCTAGCCCCCCAAGTTTGGGGGGAACAAGACTTTCAAAGTCCCCCAAACTTGGGGGACCCACGGGGGCTTGACCAAAACCAGATGATTGCACATTCATTCCTTGATTCAGCAACGCCCCTACAAGAGCGATCGCACTACGGCATGGGAAAGTACGCAATCTACAAATCATCAGGCTTCAGCCCAGTTCTCTTTGCAATACGAGCTAGCATTCGAGGGCCAATTTCTTCTCCTTCATGGAAAGCGAATACAAAATTCGGCCAACCATCACGAGATAGAATACGATGGGAGCTTGACTGCCGTTTTACTATCCAGCCAATTTTGAGCAGTGCCGCTAAAACCCTTTTGGCTTTGGTGCTTCGACCCTGGCTCATGCTGCATTAAAGGTAACACAAACCCAAGTCAGACTGAGCTTCACCGCTTTCAAGACGTTCTGCAATCACCCGCAGTGCCAGAGCTTGTACTTTAGTCAATGCTTCCTCTAGGGTTTGACCATATAACATCACCCCAGATAGTTCTGGAATCTCTGCGAGCCAACGTCCATCCTCTTCTTGCTCAACTTCAATCTTAAAGATCATGACTGGTGCTACTAATGAACTACAATCATCGTAACAATTACAGGCAGCGTACACACTATAGTCGATTATTTTTATCGGATAGATCGCTTACGCAAAATTGGTAATAGTTACGGTTCACAGCAGAAACCCTACCTGGGTTTCCTAGGTCAACCCAGTCTACGAGGCGATTGGCCGTAGGCCACGCGGGGCGCGTTCGCACGCTTTGGATCAATATATGTTATCCGCAACATAGGATAAACGATCGCTACATCACCACCTCAATTCAATCGTAGGTTGGGTTGACGTGATAGAACCCAACAACATCAGACCGCCACACCAATTAAATTGTAGGTTCTATTTTGTTAGGGAGAAAACCCGGCTCTTGGGTCGAAGACGTTGTGTTGAGGGGAATTATGTTGGGTAACATTCAACAACCCAACCTACAAAGCGCGATGCTCCAAAAGAGCCGCTAAAAGCGATCGCACTAAAAATAGTATATAATAGCAAACTGTAGCAAATTGTCAAGCCCGAACAAATTAATACTCTCGATCTTGAGGAGATGAATCATGAATCATTCGAGTTCTGAACTAACACGTGCGCTTACTGATTTGCGTGACGATCTATTATTATAATTTGAAAAAATTACCGACGAACAGATTCCACAATTATTACAAATCCTTCGTTTATTTCGTCAAAACCAAATGACGAACCAAGAATCTGTAGATACTTTTAAAAAATAAAACCTGAAATCCGATTAATTAGTTAGAATAGGTTGATTATCTAACAATCTAAACTAGATATAGCAATTCTACGACTTGTGAGGTACAAATTTCTGGTTTTTAGGGAGCAGGGAGCAGGGAGCAGGGAGCAGGGAAGACAGAAGAGGGAAGACAGAAGAGGGAAGACAGAAGAGAGAAGAGGTAAAAACTAATGTGTACCTCATGAGTCCTAGAAACGCTATAGAATCCGATTAAACTTATGAAAAACTGTTTGAATGAAAGTTAAAGAGGTACTTAAGCGATTAAAAAAAGATGGATGGTATCAAGTAAGAATGCGGGGAAGTCATAGAATTTTAGCTCATCCTCAAAAGCCAGGTATTGTAGTAGTTCCAGGTAAGCTAAGTGATGATATACCCATCGGAACATTAGGTGCAATTTGGAAACAAGCACAGTTAGGAGATGAACGATGAAAAAATATGCAGTAATTTATGAAAAAGGCGATACCAACTGGGGGGCAATTGTGCCAGATTTACCCGGTTGTGTTAGTATTGGTGACACTTTGGAAGAAGTCCAAGAAAATGTTAAAGAGGCGATCGCACTTTACCTTGAAGTTTTGGTAGAAAAAGGAGAAAAAATCCCTCAACCTCAAACCCAAGTCGGTTTTGTAGAAATAGCCGCTTAATCCTTAGTTTATCAAATTGCTACAAGCTCTATTGGGTGGGATGGTGCGTTCGGTGATAGTCGGTCAATAAATGTCTTGATAGATCTTGTGTAATCGAACCCACCCTACTTGAGTGACGCCCGCTCTATCTCCTCCATCGTGCCAGCATGTTTTTGGTTAAATTCACCTATTTCTCGATTAACCTCATTTTTCGCAACTTGATCCTCTGGTGAATTTTTATCCTTCACCGCAAGATCTATCGTCTCTTCCGCTTTTGTGCTCTCTTCTTTATCCTCTGTAGTAGAGCTATCGGTACTAGCAGTATTTTCAGCGGATTTAGAAACTTCAAATAGCTTTTCTCTTAGGGCATAGGCATCACGAACGAACTAATTTGCTCTGGTGGAAGTTTTCTCGCGTCTGCTATTTTTTTATTGATATCCTTAATCTCAGCATCCAGTTCATCTTTGGTCATCTTAAACAAATGACCACCAATCGGAAAACCTGCTTCACTTGACCCTAAGGCATCATAATGCTGGCTTAAAGATTCTTTGAAGTTATTGAGTAAGGTTTGATAATCAGCGCCAGAGGCATTGGTATCTGAGTCATCTTTAGTCTCACCATCGGCAGAATCCCTGTCACCCTTGGTATTGGTTAAATGATCCATTAAGGCATAGGAATCTTTGAGCATTTTTTTGGTATTGTCTGAAGGGACTTTTACCGCTTTCTCCTTCGCCTGAGCGAGTTGATCCACTTGTTCATTGACCTCACTCTCGGTCAGGGGAAATGGATTTTTTTATTGAGCGAAACCTTTTTCATCCTCCCATTTCTTTAACATATCGCCGGTAGAGTCATTAAAAGAGGTCATCTCCGACATTGAAATGGGCTGGCCACTTGGCATTTTGTCTCTCAGACCTTGCGCTTGCTTTAAAAAAGAGGCAGCATCATCGTAGGAGAGGTTAGAAGCACCTGCAAGTGCCTCACTCAATGTCTTTCTCTCCGCCTCGGTGGTCATACCCGTGATTGGATTGATTTTTCCAAGGGATTGGGAGTTAGAAGAATCATTAGATGTTTTTGATTCCGCTTTCGCTTTCCTAGCCTCTTTTTTATTCTTGCGGATTTTTTTTCCTTTCATTTAGAGTGACATATATAGTTCTTTCCTTTTTTTTGAGGATGTAATATGATGAGCAGGAGAGATGGTTCGGTGAATAGGCTCGATCGCCTGCCTTATCTATTTTGTATGTGCGTTATTAACACACCCGACCAAAGCGGCGAACGCACTTAACCAAATCATCAAGATAGAATGTAGGGTGTGTTTGCGACAGCGTAACGCACCGAGATTATACCGAAGTTAAGGATGGTGCGTTCCCCATAAATCTATCTTGAAATCATAATTGTAGAAATGAACGCACCCTACAAGAGCGATCGCACTTAACCAAATCCTCAAGATTGAATGTAGGGTGTTTTAGCGACAGCGTAACGCACCGACTTGACAATTGATACCATTTTGCTTAAATCGTGAGGGAATTGCTCTATATAATTCTCTGATCTAATTATCCATTCTTTTTTAAAAATGTTTGACGGTGATGCGTGACTGCGAATTGTTATTTTTCTTTTTTGTGACCGAATTGGTCGCCGCCTAGCGCACCCTACAAGAGTTTGATACAAAAAAATTCATATTTACCCTAATATAGATTCCAATTCTTGTTTTAATTTGTTTCTTCCTTCTAGGGTTCTACCGTTATACTTTCCCTTAGGGGCTGCATACCTACTCATTGCCACATCACCAACTATATTTTGTAATGCTCCGAAAACCTCTTTTCTAAATTCCTCTTGCCTTTTTTTATATTCCTCATCATTATGATCATTCTCCCGAGACTCGTCTCCACGTTTTCGGAGCATGGTTTTCCATTCCGCCTTCTTAACATTATCGGGAAGGGTAAAACGCACTAAGTACATTAATCTCTCTACAATTTTTTCCGTGGTATTATTATCATCTTCATTTTGTGAAATCTTTTTACCAATGGAATGAAATAAACTGCCCACACCTCCAGTTAGACCAATGCTTTCTGCTAATGCTCCTATAATTGTAGTAACCTTTCCTCCACCTGTTGCTGCTCCAAGAATAAATGCAGTGATTTGCAAAGTACTCATGGTTGTTAATGCTGCAGCCCCGTACCATTTTTGATTCAAACGGTTATAAACACTATCTAATTCTTCTCCTAATTTGTACTTACCTTGGGTAATCTCATCTTCTACCCGGCCGTGACTGTTTCTTATTTTATAATAATCTTTGTAGGCGAGATTTCCTGTTATTTTGCCCCTTATTTGATAGTTTTGATACAGGTTAGCAGCATTATTGAATCCTACTGTTGTCATACTAATAGCATCTGCCACAGCATAGGGTATAGCCTTTCCTGCACTTCCTGCAGCAACGGCTGCATAACTACCCAATTTTTGAGAATCTATTGTGAAAAACTTACCATAATAGGTTGCAGCTTTGACAATTGCAACTACGCTTTGACGCATACCTTTTGACTCAGTTTGTGAGAAAGCTCCCTCTTCCTTATTCTGCACTATTTTGGTAATCCTATACAGCCCTCTCAAACTTGCTAAAGCTGATAAGCCTGCTTCAGTTGTTGCTAAACCGTCCACCATTCGGCTATAACTTCTTGCGGAATCCGTACCCTCTGAACTAGAACTATCTCCTGAATTCCAATCTATGTTGAACAGTTCCGGTAATCGAAATGCACCTATCCAAGATGTCGTTTGACTGGGTTCAAGATTGTCAACCAATAAGTTTCCAATTTCCGATATATTTCCTATGATATGATCATTAATAAACTTAAGGACTGCATTAGTGTCCCCCTCTTCAAATTTTGCATCAGATTCGAATAAATCCAGAACTCTTAAGTTAGATTCTTCTCTGGCAATATTCATCAGTTCCAAAATAGTAGTTAATTGGGTAATTTGCTGGTTTTTATTACCTTTTAACGGTTTTTTTTGTAACTTATTTGAATCTATATCATAATAATCTATCTTCTCTAATCGCTCGTCATCATCTGGAGCATTCCTTCTTATTTCAAATCTATTATCATTTTCCGGAGCTTTTCTTAACTCGTCTAGTTTTTGTCTTAACTTTTCTACTCTTTTGTCGATATATACTGTGGTATGTATGGAAAACTTGACTTTTTCTATGTCTTCCATATTCTCAATTGTTTTGTCATTATTCTCAAGAAAACTTTTAGATCTCTGAAAATCTTCATCAGTCATACCATATAGCTCCGAATTTCTCCGGGAGTTTTCGCTCCCATCTTGACCTCCCTCTGTCTCTGCACTATTAATAGATGTTGTTGATATAACTTGGTTTGGAAATATAGCCTCCCGGTCAAAGGTCTCATCTTTCGCTACATTCACTCTTTGTGTTTTTTGACGGTCATGTTGTTTAGTTTTAGGCATTTATTTCTCGGTTTTTAATTAATAATTATTGTTTTTTCTAAAGCATAAAATCAGCGACAGCATTTATCCACTGAATTCCCATTTCACTCCGTTTTTTTTCTATTTCCAATAACCGACCCTTGTCTAATGCTTCTTCTAAGCTCAAGCCCCCTGAGTCCAATTCTCCCTTTTTCAGACGGTTAACCAGTTGATCATTTGCTATTATTTTAGCTTCAATTTCTATTGTTATAGTTTCTAGCTCTTTTTTGGCTGTTTTTATTTTTATTTCTATCCCATGGTAATAATCTGCATTTTGGGTTTGGGCAATGAGTTCTCCTCTTGAAGGCACAGAATCCTCTAAATACTGGTTGTCACTTATTCCTTTATTAGGATTGTTTTTTTTATCTATCATGATATTTCACTTTCAATTGTTTTAACTATTTATTTTAGATATATCGATTTAGATCCCTTGATATCAAATTTTTATCCAAAATGGTATGTTTTTTCTAAAAGATCTCTAAACTAATATACCTAATTTTTTTGAGTCTTAGCTGAATAGCACTAAACAACCGCCTTATACATCACCACCAACCCCAAATTACTCAAACTCTTCTTATCACCTTTCGCTTTAAAGTTCCAACTCGCACCCGAGCTTCGGATCATCAACCCATTCGCCTCATTAAACTTGCCATGCTTCAGGGTAAGGTCACTATCATCATTCATAATTAAACTCACCTGCCCTTCCCCTTGCATTTCATAATGAGGCACCAACCCAGTAATTTTACTACCCGATATATTGGGCAACATCTCCCGCTTGACCATAATGTCAAGTTCTTCAGTTTCCCCACTAATAAACGCCTGCCATTCTTGAGGAAATGTTTCCGCCATATTGATATAAACAGCAGTTGGATAGGGCTTCAACATCCCCTTCACCGCACTGGCTACTGCGTTACCACCATTAAGGGCTGTGTACTTCAACTTGATAGTCACGTTATTCAGTTCGTTCAAATTGTAGCTGCCACGCTTACCGCTTAACTCTAATCGCCAGGTTGATACCGCACCCGTTCCTTCAAAGGGAAGAAAACGTTCATCGTCCAATCGCAGTTCAAATAAACCGTTAGGTTCGTCGTACTCCCCAATATCACCCAGAGCAATTTGCTGAGTGGTGCGCCAATCGCTGCGGATTGACATAGGCTCCTTACCTTTGGGATTCAGTAAGTATTTCACTGCTTTCACGTCCGGTTCCATCACGGTTTTATGACGGAGTTGAGTTAAGGTGGCATTAACGGTTTTTCCTTCACCCGCATCGATTTCAATGGCAATGGTTTTTACTTGTCGGTTATAGTGCCCTTGGAAGTCGTAATCGAATAAAGCTTCCGAGAGGTTGAACTCACAAGTGCCTTTGGTTTTCAATTGAATAAAGGCCATGGGGTCTAGCTCCGCCAAGGAAATATGTTTCCCGATTTCTAAAGAACGGCTATTGGTATCAATATAAGCCTTCTCCATGCGGTCTAGGTCATGGCCTAGGGAATCACCACTGAGTAAACCTTTCCGCAAGCTGTCCCAATACATTCCGCCAATGAATGAGACCTCACTCTCTTTAAGACCGCGCTCGAATTGATAGGCTTTCTCGGCTGATTTAGCCATATCATGGGCGAGCTTATAGGTTTGGAAATACAAACCTGAGAGCTTGCTGGTCATCCATTGATACAACTGTTCGTTGGAGAACTTGCTGGTCATAAAGCGTTTCATTGATTCATTTTGTTTAATCTCCTTTTCCGTTGACTGTATCTCAAGCCTTGCGACATTGATTTGGAATTTTGCTCCTTCGATTTGGGCTTCCAGTTGCTTGATTTCACTTTCCGACATGGCTTTTTGTAGTATCCAATCCTCCTTACTTCGTTCATATTGGGCATAGATACCTGCTATTTCTCCTTTGTTGCTTAAATATTCGGTCATTGATGATATAGCCCCTGAATACGTACTTAAAGAGCTACTTACTTGGCTTCCGCCCATCGTCGCCTCTGAGGCGAATGGTGGACCTATTGCAATATCAGGTGCCAACGCAGCAAATGCAGCTACTGTTTGCGTTCCATAATTTATTAAATCCAGCAACATGGCTTCTTCAATATTGGATATTTGAACCCTTTCTTTGGCTATCAATTCTTTAGCAATCAAATTGTTGTAATGCTCAAGTTGCCCCTCAGCACTTTTCTGGTTTTCTTCCAGGGATTTCAAGTTTTCTAGGGCTTCATTTAATTGTGCTTCCTTAATCCGGCTCGTAACTTCGAGAATTTCCTTTTCATGGCGATTTTGTAACAAGCTCAGCGCTTCGCTATCTTTCTTTTCGATCGCACTTAATAAATCCCCACCGAATTGATTGAGTTTACCTACCAACTCTCGCGCTTTATTCAGCATAAAGTTGAAGCGATAATGAGGTACAGCAACAGACAATCCTGCGATCGCGCCACCGATGCCACCGCCACCAGCTACCGCCCGTACTAAAGCCATCGGGTCAATGGGTGGTTGGAACAAGGGCAAGGGTTGCTTAATCCCCATGATATTTAGGCTATGGCGAATTTTATACAGCCGGTCTTCAATCCGGTCCCAGTAGTCAATTAAATTTTGATTTTCGGGTATATAGAAGTAGGGTTGAGTGACCGAGCTATGAATATTAGCTGCGAAGGTTAGACTCTTTTCATCTCGGTTATCCCCACTCACATCAAACAAAAAGTCATATTGACTGCTATCTTGCTCTGCGCCTAAATCATGAATGCCTTCAATAGCATTGTTGCCATCACGGCCAAAGGGTTTTGAGTCAGACAATAATCTGGTGCCGGTATTTTCTGGTTTTTGTCCGAGGAGATCGTAAGCTAAGATATAGTGCATCCGGGCTTCGTTGATACTCTCCCTGGTGTACTGACGGAACAGTTGATCCCCCCAGTCGATCAGATTATCGATATAAGCCATCACTGTGGTGCGTCGATAGGCAATCCGTCGGAGTCGGGCAATGGCATGAGGGTCGAAGGGGTCTTTCAGGTAGGCTTGGATTTGCGGCATACTGCTCGTGCGATCGGGAACCATAAATCCATACCTGATCGGAAGTCGGATGACCATCTCCAAGGTTTCGGCTAAAGCTTTGGCATTGGGGTTATCTTGGTCTAGCTGATCGACAGTAGCTTTGAGAGTGGTAAATTCATTGCGATTGGGCAAGTTTTCCAAGTTCGTCCTTTCTGTACTGGAAAGCTCCCGTTGACCTTCAAACTCCTCCTCATAGGGTTGAAGCAAGCCAATGACTGCAGTTGCATCCTGCTTTAATGCCGTAGCATAAGACTTGATCCGAGTAATCAAAGCCTCAATATCCACTGACAAGAACGGCAAGAACTTCCAATATTCAACTTCATCGGTCGGGTCAAATATGAACTCAAACCATTTCTTCGCTTCTTCAAACTTCTGTTGAGTATTCAGAGATTGAGCAATCAGCAAAGGCGCGTGGAAGAAGAGTTCCCAATAATGTAGACCATTAGCACCCCGAAACTCCAAGTGGGAATGCAAAGGAAGGGTTTCGACCTTTTCTTGGTTAACGAGAATAATAGTATCACCCTTTTCGTCTTCATCAATTTTTTTGTCTTTGTCTACCTTTTTAAACATCGGGAGTTCATCGATTTCCTGATTCCTCAGGCTAAATAGGTCATCAATGCCATGGGCAAACAATTTTTGACTCAACTTACTTCCCGTCATCGAGGACAAACGAATGATGTCATACAAGGCATTTTCCTTAGTGACAAATTCCTTCACACTCACATAGTCATTTCCTGATACTAGGTAGGCATGACTATCATGTTGAAAGGCAGCGTCGAACTTATCGAATCCCTGAGGCCATACCCAGTTACCTTTGATAGGGGTGATTTGTTTTTTGGCTTTGGATTCGGGATCGAAAATTGCGTATTGACTCTGGGAGAACAGATAAACCTTATCATCCAATTTCAATACCGCTCGAACAGGCCCCTGCCATTTAGGTAACCCTTCCGTATTAGTACTCAACAATTTAGGATATCCCCGTTCGACATAGAACTCATTTGAATCGAATTGAGTACCTTCTGGATAACGATAATACTGGTCTCCTGAAAAGAGGTATGTTTTTCCTCCGTGAGTAAAAGCCGCATCAACCACCCCCGTCTCTTGGATGTTATTTTTAATTTCTTTAACCTTTCCCCAGGTGGAGTTAATCTCTGTTAGTTGCGTCGGTTTACCTGCTAACTGTTTGATTTCATCATCAGAAAGGGCGCGATCGTAGATTCTGACTTCGTCTATCTTTCCGTTAAAATAACGATCGCTGGCCCAACGTCCAATTTTTACTATTCCTTCTCCTTGAAATGGCTGATGCCCTGTCATACTAGCATCATAGATGCCATTGATAAATATTGTCTGTTGCTGTTTGGTTATATCATATCTCCATGTCAGGCAATACCATTGACCGCTCTCAATTTCTGTCTGTCCCCAGGTATCATTATTAAAAAATCCCATATAGGGTTTTTTATTACGAATAATCAAATGAAGACCTTTGTTTGTTTCCTTCAAATCGGTCCCCAATATTGGTTGGTCGCCTTCCGACGGAAAAGAACTTACACAAACCCAAGCACTAACCGTAAAACTATGATTTTTTAACTTCAGAGAAGGTGCGGTAGGTAATTCTATGTAGTCATTTATTCCATCAAACTGATACGCACTCCTCCCATTGCCAAAGCGATCGCTGGTCAGTGTTGCCCCATGCACTATTCCGCGATGTGCGTTGCTGGTTTCATTATTGGCATTACCATTAAATGAATAGTGGGCAACCAATCCTGTTAGGGCGAATTCATCTGGTAAATTTTTATCTGAAAAAATAAAGTATTTAGTGGCTTTAAAGAAATACGTTTTGTGATCAACAGCAGAGGTAAACCCAGCAGTAATACCATGTTCATCGGGAATACCTTCCTCCAATCCTTGTGAAATAGGTTTTGGATATCCTGAATCTGGTTGAGCTAAACTGGCACCGCTATATCTGATATACTGGTCACCGCTAATCAAATAGAGCTGATTATCTTTGGTGAAAGCATAGTCTATTTTGGAAACGGTTGACCATAATTCTGATAGCTGTTTCTTGACCTTCAAATTATCAGAACTGGTGTATTGGTTACCACTGATAAAATAGGATTTCCCCTTAAAGTGAAAAGCCGCATCGATACTATCCCAGCCTGTCATTTCCCTAGTTTGTTTGGGATAGCCATGATCGACCAAGCCATCATACCCATGGGAATAACGCACATACTGGTCTTCTCGGAATAAATAGGTTTTCCCCTCAATCACGTAGGCGGCATCAATCCGGTTATCTTGTTGGATTTTGTTAATAACCTTACCCCAGTCATCTTTCGTGGCTTTGACAGATGAAATACTCAAATCTTCTTCCGGTGACTGAGGAACAGCAGTTGTCGTATATCCGCCTTCCTTTGAAAATGCGTACAACTGATTATTAGCGACAAAGGCGGCGTTCATAGTAAATTTATATGCCTCCGGTGTCCTAACGTGTCCCTTCTCATAAGTATCCGTTGCACCGGAAGCTGGTTTACACAGGAAGCTTGCCCCTTTGTAATAGAAGCAGGCCCAGGTGAGTGAGTTTTTGTTTTCTGGAACATGCAACAGCACAGGGGGTTCCAGTTTATTGACATCTTCCTTGGGAAATACATCTTTAAAGGTTTTAATACCAGAACGGTTAACACCAGCAGTATCCGACTCACTCTTCGTATTTTCCACTAATCGGGTTTCGGGATAGAAATTAAAACGGCTAACCTCTTTTCTTCGATAAGTAATTTGGAATGTCGCATTGCGTTTTTCTTGCTGAGTAAGTTCTTGCAAGTTTTTCATACGCATTGCACCATCATCATTAAAGTACAATACGTCTTTGATAAAATAGAACGTCAAACTAAAAAAGCTAAAAGACGAGGGTTTGGCGAAGGTGTAACCGTCACCATTTAAGCCTTTAAAGATTGTAAAGCTAGAATCTACATTAGAAAACTTATCCTCGGCTTTTTGGTGAAGCTTTATGCCACCTCCCTGGTGCATGAGATAGAAATCCTGCAAGTCTTTTGCATTGGGCTTGATAGAAATAAGAACCTTGCTCTTTGGATCCAAGGTAGAATCAACTATTTGAAACTGGTTTTCTGCTGCTTCAAATTCATCTCCAGGAAGAATCCGTTTCACGTAGGAATAATAGTTATCGGCTTTTTTATCTTTTTCATAGTTGACCATATGAAGCCTTTCCGTGTTGGTTGCCTTAAGATAGACTTTACTGTTTTCTGAATCCTCAGACGCTTTTTTAATCGCTTGAATTACTTCGTCCTTTTCCGCCCACCAATCATACTTCAATTTCGGTTTAATCGGTTTTTCGGTCACATAGTGACAGTTTACTTGAATACTATCCAGATTGACCTGCTTATCCCTTTCTGAACCACTAAAATCTATAAAATAGTCAGTAATGGTGTGATTGGATGTGATTTGATGATTTAGTTTCTGGGCAGGAACCCAAGTTTTGTTCAAATCATAATAGGAGTAATAAATCTGTAAAACCGATTCGGTGACAGCGTTCGACTCAACCGTAGTGTTGCTAGTTTTGTCGTTGTTTTCTGTACGGATATCGACCCCCGTATCAGAACCTAGACTGGTTTTCTGTTCGATTTTAGCCCAGAAAACATAAACCCGATTCAGGGTATATACGGGGTAAAGCCGCTCGGAATTAATTTGAATATTTACCTCTTCCCAGGGTTGCCAATTAACTGAGTCTGTTTCTCCATTGATAAAGGTAGCACTGCGATAATAATAGCGTCTGGGCTCACTGATGGTATGACCAAACAGAACTATGTTTTTATCAGCAGAATTTTCGGGATGATCATACACATAGCCCCCAGCTACCTTGAGCTGCGACAGCTCGGTATATTGGTCAATAAACCGATTAAAGGCTTGGGTGACATTGGCGTCATTCAGTTCCCCTTGCAGCAGTTCTTGCTCTAAGGCTTTAAATTCTGGGGTTTTGGTATCTCTCAGTTCCGCTCGAATATAGTTTTCTGGATACAAGAAGACTTTACGGTTGGCTTCCCAAACCCGATAGTTCTTCATCCATTCCCATCGTTTCAGCAAGTCTTGACGGCGCTTACCCTGAGGATTTGTTAGCTCCGCTTCTTCCAAATTAATAAAGTAACGATGCATAAACAGTTGAACGGCTGCGATCGCTTCCTTGATCTTGGAAGTGGAGGCTTCGCTGCCCATTTCCACATCAATTAATAATGTCTGATAAAGTTCGCGAGCATTACTTACCTTGTCATCTTGATGAATGGCATAAGGTAAGAGGGCATCACGCTTGAGCAGATTCAACTTATCCCGGATTTCGTTGTGTAGCAACTCGACCCCTTTAGCACCACAGTGGGTTGTGGTCAGCAGTTTAGTTAACTCCTCTTTGGCTGCGTCAATATCTTTATGACTGGGATACGTCTTACTGCTAAAGAGTTTAACCAGTAGTTGTGAATAAAGCGTCTTAGGCTCTGTTGAAATCTTATGAGCAACCTGGAAGAAATCGAATATCCGTAGGATAAGCTCAATAGTAAACCGATTCTCAAATTGATTATGCTTTTGGATAAAGCCATTATTTTTCTTTAGCCACTTGAGCTGATTGATATCCCAATCAAATAGCTCTGCTAAATCAAAATAGGGCAATTTGGTGTAGCCTTGTTTCGGATGAAGGATATCGGTCAAGGTGGAATCACCACTAGCATAGGTATCGTTCAGCTGTTTAAACTCGGTGATTACTTTAATATCGGAGATCAGGTAATCAGCCCAGTCTCCCCATCGCAGCTTAAACTGATCAGGCCCCATAATCTTAGGACACTCATGGCTGTTATTGATGAACCGAACATATTCCTCACCCTTAACAAAGTAGCTATGACCTTCAAACTGGAATGCCCCATCAATACCACTTTCAAAGCGATCAGGCAGATTACCCCAGTTATTTTTAATCGATTTAGGATAACCTGGGTCAACATATTTCTGTAATGGGCTACCATAGCGGATATATTGATTGCCTTTAAAGACCAGTAAACCGCCTTCCGGGTCAATTATGGCAGCATCGATTGATGTACCGGATGGCACAAAATTGTTTTTTGTTTGTAACCAGGTATCTGTTACCTTAAGTTGAGTGTTGCTATCCTTAACCCAAACATGTCTATCCTTAATCAGATGAACTTTCCCATCTTTGGATTTGAGTGCAGCATCGATGCCATCAACTAACTCAACCGGAACAGAATTAGGTAATATCGGCTCATCCAGTAAGCCCGAGGCAATGGTTTTGGGATAGCCGCTATCCATGTATTCGTATTCGTCACCAGAATAGCGGATAAAACGGTTACCGGAGAACAAGTAGGTATAGCTCTTCTTGTCTGATGAATCTTGATATGCTACTGCAGCATCAATTTTCCCATTGGCTAAAAAGGGTTGTTCACCGCAAGCCAGTTTAGTCAGGTCGTAATTAGCCGCCAGTTCCATGGAGGCAACAAACAAGGTGGTATCGATCACGAGATACACATTCCGTTGATTGATCACCACTGCTGCTAGCTTAGCTGGCTTTTCGGCTATCTTCTCTTCAAATTCATCCGGTAGATGGTTAAAGCTGGCTTCTTTCCGTAAATTGATCGCGATAGATTTGGGGTAACCTTGATCAATCTGTCGATAGTCATCGCTGGAATAACGGACGTATTGGTCACCTGAGAATAGATACGTTATCCCTTTAGAATCAACAACCGCAGCATCTACTTTTTCGGTTAAAACATTCTTAACCAGCCCCCAATGATATCGTGTTCTGTGGATCTTAGGCTCTGGATTAGTTGAACCAGGGGTAATGGTTAAGAAACACTCAGGGTTGAAACAATGAATAGCACCGGTTTTATCAACGAATACAGTGGTTAACTCTTCAATGACGTGATTATCACAAGCAATACCCTTCCACAACTGCTCTAGGGACTTAGGATAAGACCAATAATCGTTTTGGGGATTGTATTCTAGGAATACACCATCATGGATCAAGATCAGATTGTCACCATCAACATATAAAGCATCAACCTGGTCAAAACCCGCTTCTTGATGTTCCTGGGGAATTTTCCAAAAACTCTGGTCGGCCTGCATCGGGTTTTCGGTATCAGGTTTTGTGTAGTCGTTGGATGAGTAACAAACATATCGAAACTCGCCATCTTCGTTAGGGGGTTCTAGTAGATAGGTCTTACCATCGAGAACATAAGCATGAGCGACACGAGTTAACCCACCCCAATGATCTTTGATCATTTCGGGTAGCTCCGAAGCTATCTTACCCACAGGTTGATCATCTTCATAGATAAAAAACTGATCCTCAGAAAACAAATAAGTTTTACCATCCCGGCCCACGAGTCCAGCATCAAGCTGTCCAGATTCATAAATGCGGTTTGCTACACGACCCCATTCTTCTTTTATATCCCTCGTTTCATCCAGCAATCGGTTGTAAACTTGCTTCTCTTTGAATAGATAGGTATTACCATCGGTGCCTTTGAGTACAGCGTCTATACCGGATTTGAAATCCTTACTGAATTTAGTAAACCATTCGGGTTTTTTGTTAAGTCGGTCCCACTTTACGCCTTCTAAGCTAGTACTATGTTCCCAACCTCTGTTTTGGCTCTTAATGTAAACCGAGCCATCTTCAATAAACGCACATTGAATTACATAAGTCAGATTTGTGTAGTCATTGTAAGTTTCTGATTTGCTATTTGAAATTACGCGAAGCTGCTGATCAGCAAAAAGATAAACATTACGCTGATCGGCAAAAGCGGCAGTCAATTTTTCGACAAAGGCGAGACTGTCTTTATCTTCCTTTAGCTGTTTAAAGGGAGGCTGATCGGCTAAAGCATCTTTGATTGACTTAGGATAACCAGAGTCAACATGATCGTATTTGGGATTATTATCGTCTTTGTCATGTGTGTATCGGAAGAATTGTTGACCGGAAAATAGATAGGTATGAATTGCGCTTTGCTTTTGAGTCTCAGGTTTACCGGTGATGGAATTTTTAACT
>NZ_JAAHIG010000155.1:0-19293 GCF_010692305.1 Moorena sp. SIO4G3
ATCTCTTAATGGGGTGGGTTTTCACCACCATCCAACAGACAGTTAGAATTTTTGGGATTTTAACCCCGCGATTCCCTGAGTTATACCCCTCCTTTCTCAGGAGGCTCCTACTCAGAACAAGCCGCACTCTGCGATTGGATGAGCCTTTCTTTTTCCGGGAAACCCGGCGTTGATAAAACTTTAATCGCTTCTCCCCTTTTCTATAAAATCGGGGATTGGGTTCAGAATAGCCATTAGAGTCTGTATAGAACTCTTTGAGTCCTACATCCAGTCCTATCATCTCGCCAGTATGGGGTAGTTCCTCTTCCACGTTCACTGCAACACAAAATTGAACGTAGTACCCATCGGCTCGCTTGACTATCCGAACCCGGTTAATCTGCTTTTTGTCAAAGCGCCACAAGTCCCAGGTACCTTTTAGTTTGAGCTTTCCAATCCCTTTTTTATCCGTAAACGTTATCGATTTTTTGTCAGGGGATAGCTTCCATCCTGACTTTTTATACTCGACAGACCGAGTACGTTTCTGAAATTTAGGAAAACCCTTTTTACCTGGAACTTTTTTCTTACAGTTATCGTAGAATTTAACAATCGATGACCATGCCCTCTCAGACGCAGCCTGACGAGCAGTAGAGTTTAATTCATTAGCAAAAGGGAATTCTTTGGCCAGTATTTTGGAGTACCGGCTAAGGTCACTCTTCCCTGTCCCTTTATTGTCCAACCACAGACGGATGCAACTATTTCGGATAAACTTAACCGTCCGAATGGCTTCGTCTATAGCTGAATATTGGGATTCTTTGCCTTTGGCTTTGAACTCTAGAATAATCACCGAATATCGACCTCTTTTGCTCTATATTTAGACTAGCATATTTATATAAAAATTTTAAGTAAAAGTCGAGATTTTCTTCGCCAAAGGCGACGCTAAGCGAACAGGGCGACTAAAGTCGCTGCGAGTTTTCATCCCCGAGACGAAACCTGATTAATAGTGCAGCCTTACAACAAAACCTGTCACATGCAGATGGCCTACCTAGCAACTTGCTTTGGCTGCACTATTCTTGCGGTAACTTCTGACCCGGTCTAAAGACACGGGGCTTTCGACTATCGGGGATTTTTGTAAAAATCTCTAACAATTACCAATCATAAAAAACAAAAAGTTACATAAAAATTGTCAACTCAACTCCTTGGATTAATTGTAAGGAGTAACGCTGTAGCTAATGAGATAGTGTACATTATTGGGAAGACTGGACAAAAAATGCCCTAACTGCCATCAATAATCTTAACCCTTAATTATAACATCCAATGACTACTGCTGCACCAGCTAAAACTCAATACGAAGCAATCATTGGTTTAGAAACCCATTGTCAGCTTAGTACCGAAACCAAGATTTTTTCTAACTCTTCCACAAAATTTGGTGCTACCCCTAATACCAATATTGACCCAATTTGTATGGGGATGCCAGGAGTGTTACCGGTTCTGAATCAAAAGGTACTAGAGTATGCTGTCAAAGCGGGTTTAGCACTCAATTGCCAGATTGCCCCCTACAGCAAATTTGACCGGAAACAGTATTTTTATCCTGACCTACCCAAAAACTACCAGATTTCCCAATACGACTTGCCCATTGCTGAGCATGGCTCACTGGAAATTGAAGTGTCCGATGATGACGGTAATCCTATCCGTAAAACCATTGGCATCACTCGCCTACACATGGAGGAAGATGCCGGGAAACTGGTTCATGCTGGTAGTGACCGACTGGCTGGTTCTACCTACTCCCTAGTAGATTTCAACCGTGCTGGGGTACCTCTGATTGAAATAGTATCAGAGCCGGATCTGCGCTCTGGTCAAGAGGCAGCAGAATACGCTCAAGAGCTGCGTCGGATTGTACGCTACATCGGTGTCAGTGATGGCAACATGCAAGAAGGGTCCCTGCGTTGTGATGTCAATATATCTGTACGTCCTGTCGGTCAGAAGGAGTTTGGCACCAAAGTTGAAATCAAAAATATGAACTCCTTCAATGCTATCCAGAAGGCGATTGAGTACGAAATTGACCGGCAAATCGCAGCTGTGGAAGCTGGAAAATCGATTATTCAAGAAACTCGCCTTTGGGAAGAGGGTAGTCAACGCACCATTAGTATGCGGACTAAGGAAGGATCCAGCGATTACCGCTATTTTCCTGAACCTGACTTACCACCCATTGAAGTGTCAACGGAACAATTAGAGCAATGGCGCAGTCAGCTAGCGGAACTTCCTGCCCAGAAGCGGCATCGTTATGAAAGTGAACTGGGACTTTCTGCCTATGATGCCCGGGTGTTGACGGATGATCGTCAAGTGGCAGAGTATTTTGAAACAACTGTTGCTGCTAATGCTAATCCCAAACAAGCCGCAAACTGGGTAATGGGAGATATTGCTGCTTATCTTAAGACTGAGAAACTGGCTATTACAGAGATTGCTCTCAAACCCGAGACTCTGGCAGAACTGATCAACCTGATTGATAATGACACCATTAGTGGTAAGATTGCCAAGGAGATTTTGCCAGAATTACTCTCTAAAGGGGGTTCTGCTAGGGAACTAGTGGAACGTAAGGGTTTGATTAAGATCTCTGACCCAAATGAACTCTCAACCATTATTGATGAGGTACTGGCCGCCAATCCTAAGGAACTCGAACAGTATCGCAATGGTAAGACCAAGCTGCAAGGTTTCTTTGTGGGACAGGTGATGAAAAAAACTAGCGGACGAGCTGATCCTAAGCTGACTAACCAAATTTTGGGCAAGAAGCTCAAGGGTGATTGAGGCAACGGGCTTGCCAGGTGTTGCTGATCACTAAATCACTAATTACCAACCACAAATAACAAATAACAAAGAAAAGGAGAGTCACTGTCGTGACCCTCCCGATCATCAGGGTGCATCTACATATCAAAATATACACTATTTTGTATGAGGGGTGTAACCCCTTTTTTTATTTTTTTGTAAAGTTTTGAGGTTTTATAGCAATTCTGGAAATTACGACTACACATCAAGCTACAGATCAATACGCTTGGTGCGTAAGTCCAGAAGAGTTGATATAATCCCGGATCGGGCATGAATTATGGTTTAAATGGAGGAATCATGTCGGACTGGCAAGAGATTAGTGGTGGGATAACAGCTCCCAGGGGCTATCAGGCAGCAGGGATTACCGCAGGTTTAAAACCGTCGGGTCAGCCAGACTTAGCGTTGATATTATCAGAGGTGGATGCGATCGCAGCTGGGGTGTTCACCACCAGTCATGTCCGGGCTGCTTGTGTAGATTATTGCCGTCAATGCTTACAATCTAAAGCTAGTGCTCGTGCTATTTTGTGTAATGCTGGACAAGCCAATGCAGCAACGGGTGAGCAGGGTTGGCAAGATGCTCTAGCTAGTGCTAAAGCTTTGGGTGAAGCACTCAATGTTTCCCCTAATTCGATTTTGTTGGCATCGACAGGGGTGATTGGTCAACGCATCAAGATGGATGCTCTATTGTCAGGCATTCCCCAATTGGTCGCACAAGCATCGGAAACTGGTTCCGATGCAGCAGCTGAAGCGATTATTACCACGGATTTAGTCACTAAATCCATTGCTATGGAAACCATGATTGATGACCGTCCGGTCAGGATGGGTGGTATTGCTAAGGGCTCTGGTATGATTCATCCCAACATGGCGACTATGCTAGCATTTGTAACCTGTGATGCTGCAGTTTCTACTTCCCTGTGGCAACAGATGTTACAGCGGGCAGCGGATAAAAGTTTTAATCAAATTACCGTAGATGGGGATACCAGCACCAATGACACTCTAATTGCCTTGGCTAATGGTCAGTCCCGAACATCAGCGATTACAGAAATCGGACCAGCAGCTGTGAAGTTGGAGGGGATGCTCACAGCAGTATGTCAGCATTTGGCAAAAGCGATCGCACGGGATGGAGAAGGGGCAACCTGTTTGATTGAAGTCCAAGTCACTGGCGCACCGGATGATAAAGGCGCTCGTCAAATTGCTAAGACCATTGTTGGGTCATCCTTGGTCAAGTCTGCCATCTTTGGACGAGACCCAAACTGGGGCAGAATTGCCGGAGCCGCTGGCCGTGCAGGAGTACCGTTTGAGCAAGAAAACCTGCGGATTCAGTTAGGGGATGTCTTGCTGATGGAAAATGGTCAACCCTTAGGGTTTGACCGTCAACAGGCTAGTGATTATCTTAAGCAGGCTGCTGCTGGTGCTTATCTTAAAGAAGATACAGTTTTAATTCAGGTTAATGTGGGCAATGGTCATGGTGTTGGTCAGGCTTGGGGTTGTGATTTGAGTTATGACTATGTCCGGATTAATGCCGAATATACCACTTGATTAGCTTTGTCGCCAAAGATGTCTTAAACAATCAATAATAAACCATAACAAATCACTAATGATTAATTAATCAAGCTAGTTATGGTTAATTGGTTATGGTTACAGTTTTTTTTATGACTATGAGGTACACAGGATTTTTTCCATATTCCCTGTTCCCTGTTCCCTGTTCGCTGTTCCCTGTTCCCTAAAACCAAAGAATCCATACCTCACCCAATTAAAAACTGCTGTAATTAGTTATTGTTTATTCAAAGACCAATCATAGTTCAGATATTTTATCTTGTAATTCCCCTGTTCAAGATACTCCTGATCCTCTGGACTAAGGTAGTCACTGATAAAGTTTAACACTGCTCTTTGATTGGCGTTACCAGTAAATTTGTCATCGATACCATAGGTTTTTTTCCAATCTTCCCCAAACCACTTAAAGATGGAAGAAAGATATACGGTACGTTTTTGACGATCAATACGAAACCCATGGGGACTAACTAAAAATTTCTGTGTCTGGTCATCCAGTTGCTGATCGAGTTTTTCCCCAGTAAAAGGTTCGTTTCTTAAGGGAGGACAACTGATAGCGGCGCAAACTAAAGCCATATGAATTCGGGGCTCGTTGAATTGCGTTCGCAGTGTCTTGTGTTCGATATTATCTAAGGTTTTAGATTCTCCAGCGATGTTGAATTCGCGTCCTTTCCAGACTCCTTTAATGTCCCGAATACTCTTTTTGAGCGGGTTTTGATCAATAATTGATTCTAGAGTAAAGGAGTTGTAAGCATTTATCAAGAAAGCCATCTTTTCTGCTTCATTCCAAGACTCATAGGTGCTAGGATCAACAGCACCTAAGGACGCATTAAACGTCTCCAGTTGCTCTGGATTTTTATGCAATTCTTGGTAATTAACTAGCGCTTTATTGTTGACATGGGTTTTTAGCAGAGTAGCATAGTCGTCATAATTCAATAGAGTCGTGTCAGTGCCTCTATTTACTTGTACTTGAGACTCTTTTGCTGGTGCTTGATTTATTGGTATGGAAAGTGTACAACTTGTCAGAATAATCAGGGTTGGAAGTAGGGTTAGTAATCTCTTGGATGTATTCATAGTAGTTCAGATGATTTAGCCGATAAGATGCTTGACCTGTAAGCATATGCGCTACGCGCACGCTGCGCGAACAGCCCTCAGCCCTCAGCCCTCAGCCCTCAGCCCTCAGCCCTCAGCCCTCAGCTAATGTAACAGAGATTAAACCAATGCTTACCTGTTTTATTCAAAAGATGTAACTCAGATTAAAGCAATGCTTACCTGTTTTATTCAAAAGCTGATAGCTGATAGCTGATAGCTGATAGCTTACCTTGACCTAGGCAATTTTGATTAAAGCTAATCAATCTGAGTTTTGGTTGAGAGCAACATTAGGATTGTGGTAATGGGTCCAAAACCAACCCAAAACAAACGGTAACCATAACCACCATCGCTCCTGAGGAGTTAGATACCAGCTGTAGTTACCTAAAGCCATGCGATGCTGAAGTACAAAGTAAACAAAAGTAGAGATACTGACTAAACGTACTCCCAGATTTCTAGAAGGAACAGCAAAAGGAATTATCCAAGTGAAGTACCAAGCATGGATAATTGGAGATAGGATTAGCAGGCAAAAAAAGTACCATTCTGTGAATTGTTGGAAATTGCGCGATCGCAAAATTAGCCAACTTACCGTTAAGCCTAGGGGAAAAGCATAAATCCAATTAACCCAGCGAGAGGGTTCCCAATATTCGCTAACAATATAAGGAATCAATTCTGCACTGCGACCATGGGATACAAACACTGATCCAGTAGGAATCAAAGGACATTCTCCACTAGAGCAAAATTGGAGAGCAGTGATGCCAAAAGGTAAGAAACCGCACAATAGCACTACTATTGCTAGTTTTACCCCTACTTTTCGGAAAGCTTGCCAGGTCAGAAACCCTAAAATTGGCAAAGACATCCACTTCACTGCCATACTAATTCCTACCAGCAAAGCCGACGCAATCCAGTGCCACCAGGTCAGGGAGTGATCCGATGAAGACATCAAGGGGTTAGTAAATGGGGAGTCTTCTGCTACTGTCCCACTGTCCAACGTTTCCTCTATTTCTGTTATTTTTGTCCGCCTTAAACTTTCTGTTTTTTGGTCAAAGACTAACCAAGCTGCAACTAGGGGTAAAATAAACCAACTGTCGTAATGAGCACCACCAGCAAAGGAGTAAATTATCAAAGGATTCCAGGCATAGAAGATTGCCTGTTGATAACCAAATCGACGACTGAGTAACCAACAGATTAATAAGTCAGCTAAGATAAATGCAATTTTGAACAACCAAACCTTAAGGTCAATCAGCGCTAAGAGCCGGAAACCCAATTGGGCTACTGGTGGATAGATAGCAGAAACAGTAGGATGATTGATTAGTGACCACCATTCGGTATGGTAGGGAATCAGTTCAGCAGCATTAGGTGGCAAATGGTATGGACTAAACCCTAAGGTTTGAATATACCCTTCCCATAGATAGCGCCATACATCATCTCCAGGATACATTGGTAGCAGCAGCAGCCTGCTTAGGATAGTAGTACTCCAAAAATTTAGTCCTGAGTGCTGAGTTTTGAGTTTTCGGAAGTACTTGATACTAAGAGATTTGGTAAATCCTTTGTAGACCTGTTGCCAAAGTCTTGTCTTGATACTGTTGTTGTTAATTCTGTTGTTAATTCTTTTTGCTTGTTGGGAAATCCCAAGTTTCCTGTTGCCAACTTCCGCAGGATATCTAGTATAGACGCTTAATCCCCAAGACAACAGAAAACCTAAGCTAATCACACTGATACCTAACCAAAATCGAGGCACAGCTCCCACCTCTCGGAAATCCCCATGAGGCACAATCAAGATACAACCTAACAACAGGAGTAGAGAACTAAGCCATATATATAGCGTTTTCATTTGAGATGTGAAACTAGGATTGATGGAAATTCCCTATTCCCTCTTCAACACTTTTACCGATTGTTCCATCTGCCTGGGTAAGCTTAAGGCGACGTAGATATAGACGACCTAAAGTCATTAGAATTATTGTTCCTGCTTGGACACTACCAGAAAGGGTACCAGATATTTTCGAGCGTCCCCCTTGTCGGCGACGGTAACCAACAGGAATTTCACAGACTCGCAAACCACATTCGATCCCACGGGCTTGCATTTCTACTGTCCAACCAAACCCTCTATCTTGCATTTGGATTTCATCCAAAGCTGAACGGCGAATTAGGCGCAATGGTCCTAAATCCTGATACGAGTGTCCCCAACCCCAACCGATCAGGAAGGTAGCCAGCCAGTTGCCAAAATTTTGCACTGGGGTCATCGCCTGGCGTCCATCTACTGTGGCACGGCGGTTACCTAAAATTAGGTCATACTTATGCTTAGCAGCTAGAAACTGGGGTAAATAACTTAAGTCATCACTGCCATCGCCATCACAGAATAAAATCCAAGTAATATCTCGGTCTAGTTGCTGCAATCCCCGCCAACAGGCTCGACCATAACCAGGAATAGGCTCACAGATTACCTCTGCACCGGCTTCTTTTGCTTTAATAATACTGTTGTCAGTGCTGCCATTATCGACTACTCGAATATTCTTCAAATTATAGGATTGAAGAGACTTAATCACCCCAGTGATCGTGGTTTCTTCATTGAGAACAGGGATAATTACTAAGATATTGTGGTTATTAGTCATGGTTATAGCGGTTTTTAATTGGGTGAGCTACAAATCTTTGGGTTTTAGGGAGTAGGGAGTAGGGAGTAGGGAGTAGGGAACAGGGAACAGGGAAAAAATAATGTTTACCTAATGAGGATATAAACCGCTATATTAGTCATGAGTTATTGCAGTTTTAAATTGGGGTAATTCTCTGGTCTATAACGTTATTTGCCAAAGTAAGCTGGATACACAAAGGCAAAAGCTGTAGAACTGGGGATGGGAGTGCCATCAAATTCTTCTACTAATACAGTTTGAAGTTGGCTATCCCAACGTCCTCTAATTGGACGACCATTGAATTCTACAACTTTTTCGCCCACTTTTTTTAATTGATCATGGACAAATTGATAGCTAGCCCCAGAAAATTGGTTTTTAGGAGTTTGTTGATCCGCTTCCCACACATAGCTAACAATAGCTTTGGGATGGAGGGTAAGTCGTTGTTGATTCTTGACTGGGAAAATAATTCGCTTATCGGTATAGTAACTACCATAGGGATAGCTGAAGTAAGCCCGGTTATGACCTGTGTCAGTGGATAGAATTTTACTGTTGGGATACTTGCTTAACCAAGCGCCAAGAGTAGTTTTGATAGCGGGAATTGTTTTAAGATTACGATTGACTTTAGCACCAATAATACCCATCCCCCAAGGTTGAGAGTAAAGGGTATCATCGGCACGGTCATACATCACTAGGCAACTTTGATAAAGTTTGCCTGTAACACCGTAGGTTGTATTGCTGCGATTAAAAGCAACTATGGTATCACAAAGGGGACAATAGGATACACTAACATTCACTCCACCTACTGTATCATTGACCAATTCATGCCAGTTCATGACCCCAAAAGGATAGGCTTTGGCTTCTCCATTAATTACCACACCAATCACAGTTTCTGTTTTAGAAAATGGTGTGGTTTGAGCGGTATCAAACTTAGGATTATCGATACTAGGAATACCGTCTTTTGGGGGACCACCATTGAGGAGTTCCGTTAAATTAATGCGAGTGAATTTGGCTGGATTAAGGTTTTGTTTTTGGAGGTCAGTGATTTCTTGGTCTTGGTTGTGGAGATAGGCAGTGAGATGGAAGTAACGGAGTTTGAAATTATCCCAGCTACCAGCTTGTACGACTAGTGCCATCAAACACAGCCCGACTAAGGAAGTAGTGCTGAGGGCTATTTTAAGTAATTTATTCATAATCCTCTTTCCCTGCCTAGATGTCACTGCAAACCTAATGAGTGCGAGCCTGTGGGTGGTGCGTTACGGGACGGGCTGTCCCAGGCGCTCAGAGGCTGAAAATCAGAGGCTTTCCGTGGGTGGTGCGTTACGGGACAGGCTGTCCCAGGCGCTCAGTTAAAATCAGAGGCTTTCCGTCCCTAACGCACCCTACGCACCTGGCACCCTACGCAACTGCCCAACCCCAGAATCAGGGGCTGTGGCTGGAATCCCTAACCTTAGGGTGAGGGGATAACATGAAACCAAGGTGAGTGATATCTGAGAATTGGATTAAGGATTGATAACTCGACCATTTTCAAATCGATCATGAAATCCAATGCTGATTAAAGTCCCAAACCGCTACATGACATTTACCCTTACGATTCTTCATCGATCCGATTATTACCAACATCGAAAATAATTATAAATTCCGCATCCGGCATCAATCGTTTCAGAGCCCATAAATGTCCCTCCGCATCGGATCGATTGCGAAAGCGAGCAACAACAACTCGTTGCATTCTTGGTAACAGCCGAATGACCACCCACGGATGAAGGCGTTCAGAATAGGTCATCATTAAAGTATCTCCTTGTTATAGGGGAGCCAGAGCTAGCCCGTAGAGATTGGACTGTTCCCGGGCTAGCTCTTGACTCTGGGCGTCTCAGCGCCCACTGTTATACTATAGCACAAAAATTTCTAAATTATAGCATATTTTTAAAATTTTGTAACAAATGCTCGGGAGTCGGGAGCAGGGACTTTTGAGCAGATAAAAGAAATATGTCCGAAGCTTTGCTTAGACTGCTATAACAGCAGTTAGTTTTATGAGTTTCCTATTCAATTTGTCCTGCGCGAATTGAGCATATAGCGATGCTACTAGGATGCCACCGCACCACAGTATCACCGTGGTTTAGTCTATATCGTCGGGGTGAAATTGAAGGGTTATTAGAGCATAACAAAAAGTCAGGCATACCAAGAAAGATTCCGCTGGACGTAGAGGAAAAATTACGAGTTAAATTACAACAACCGGAAGGATTTAGTAGTTATGGGTAAGTGCAACTTTGGTTAAAGGGATTGTGTGGCATGGATATACCTTATGCCACAGTATATAAATATGTGCGCACTCGTCTGAAAACTAAGTTAAAGAAGTTAGATTAAATTTGTTATAGTCAGTCACATAGTCACTATACCAGAGCCAACTTAACTTATAATTTACTAACTTTTAGTTTGATAAATATGAGTATATTGTTAATTAAGTGTCTTATCCAAAAAATAATTGATCAAAGCTCTAAAAAATGCTATAATAATTATTATATCTTTAGGGATAAATTTAAGTAAGTCTTATTTTTTTTATTTTTTATAAAACATACTAAATTAATTTTTAAAAAATCATGGTTTATGATAGTTCAGATGCTGAATGTTTGAATTCGCCTAATAAACGTAGAATTTTATCAATTGATGGAGGGGGTATCCTGGGTACCTTTCCAGCGGCATTCCTTGCTAGTCTTGAAAATCAATTAGATCAGCCAATAGGAGATTACTTTGACCTGATCAGCGGCACTTCTACTGGAGGCATCATCGCTCTTGGTTTGGGTATGGGGTTGAGTGCAACCGACATACTGCGAATGTATAAGGAAGATGGTCCGAATATTTTTGGTCAAAGCGGTAATTGGTTTCAGAACTGTTTGGCAAATAAAGCTAGATTTTTACGTTGGTTTTATAGGCCAAAATATAGCTCTAAAAAATTAGATTATACTCTCGATAGACTTTTTGGCAATAAGAAATTAGGGGACGCAAAGCATCGGCTTGTTATTCCTGCCTGGAATCCAGTTTCTCAATCCGTTTACATTTTTAAAACACCACACCACTCACGCTTTAGGACTGATTATAAGTCTCCAATTATTGATGTAGCGCTTGCTACCTCTGCTGCGCCTACCTACTTTCAGCAACACATGACAGAGGAAAGCGTAGGACTTATCGATGGTGGTATTTGGGCTAATAATCCAATTGCAGTAGCCGTAACTGAGGCAATTGGAATTTTGAAGTGGCCTGCCGATCAAATTTACGTCTTGAGCCTTGGATGTTTGGACGAAGCCTATACCTTGCCGAAAGCGGCAGGACTAGGTTTAATGGCAACTAAGTTGGTCTCACTATTCATGAATGGTCAATCACATGGAGCAATGGGAATAGCTAAGCTGCTCACCGGAGATGAACATGAGCGAAAGGCTATTTTTAGAGTTAATCATAGGGTTTCTGCCGGTATATACCCCATGGATGGTGTTTCTCAGATAGAAAACCTAGAGGGGCTCGGTTTTTCTTATGCGCGGGAACGATTTCCTAGTCTGAGATCCGTGTTTTTTGAATTTACTGCGGAACCATTTGAACCTATCTATAAAATTACCGAATAAATGTTATGAAGTTAGTAGAGCATTTTGAGACATTTATAAAAAATATTGTCAACCTGAATCAAACCCGTATAGACAGGCTAGAAGGACATGTTAAAGCCATTCAGGATTTTCTTAAAAATAGTGACTATCGTGCCAATATTGTAAGGTTCTCGCCACAAGGTTCATGGGCACACAAAACGATTATTAAGCCTTGCTCTAGCAAGGAGTTTGACGCTGACATCGTTATGTTCGTTGATCGATTAGAAGGATGGTCATCCAAGGACTACGTGAATAACCTGTATTACAAATTCAGTAATTCAGATAGATATAAAGAGAAAGTTTCACGCGGGACTCGATGTGTCGCATTAGACTATGCCGGTGATTTTCACCTGGATATTGTGCCGTGTGTTCTTAATGGTTACTATGCCATGACCTTTAATGTCTGTAATCGAAAAAACAATGCTTTTGAACCAACGGCTCCGGAAGCATATTCCGATTGGCTTTCAGAGCGGAATACATGGACCGGAAACAATATGCTTCGATATTCTATTCGACTACTGAAGTATCTCAGAGATATAAAGACTACTTTTTCAGTTAAGTCCATTCTTCTGACGACTCTTGTAGGAAATTGTGTTAAGGCTTCGGATCAGAGCTGCCAAAAGCAAATTTTTTCTGATCTTCCGACTTCCCTGAAGACATTAACTGGGCGGCTAGATGACTACCTTCAGGCTAATCCAAGTATGCCTGTTGTAAGGAATCCTGTATTAGCTACGGAAACCTTCAATCGTCATTGGAATCAAGAGAAATACGAAAATTTCAGGGAGTGTATTTCTCGTTATCGCAACTGGATTGATGACGCCTACGACGAGAAAAATAGAAATGAGAGTATCCGAAAGTGGAGAAGAGTATTTGGTGATGAATTTGCTAAGATTGAAGTAGATGATGTTGCTTCTTTTTCAGAATCTAGTTCACTTGTCATAAGTAAAGGATATAGGGATATCGTCACTGCAGCTTTAGCTAAAGGAGCTAGTTTCTTAGAGAGCTTTATATCACCGAAGTTACCGCATGTGGAAAAACTTCCTTGGCAAATTAAAGACCGTCTTTCTGTGATTGTTTCTGCAACCGAATGCTTGGAGAAGTCCATTAACCAAAAGGTTGGCAGTCTTAGTTCTGGAGAAGCTACTCAAAAGAATCGATGGATTCGCTTTGAAGCAAGAAATGCTAAAGGCATTTTGTATGGCTCTGTGCATTTTGATGTAAAGTGGCAGGTTCTAAACACCGACAGGGAAGCAGCACAGGCCAACCAACTGCGGGGTGGTTTTGAAAAATCTAGTGAGCCTGGTGTGCGTTGGGAGTCTACAAGTTATCGTGGAGCCCACTGGGTTGAGGCTTTTGTCATATCAAGGCGAGATAGTACATGTTGGGGTAGGAGTGGTAGGTTCTTTGTTGTTGTTCAATAGGACTATACTCTGCCGCAGCATAATAAGGAAATGCTGCTGTCGGATAGACATCGCAAGATCTGCTGAAATACTTCTTCAGCTTTTTCCTCAACATTAGTCTCTGAGGAGCTTCCAGAGCAGTTACAGAAATTTTTACCGACGTAAGAAGAACTACAGCAGGCATTGAATATAGCAATTATCATAGCTATGAGGTACACAATTTATGGATTTTAGGGAACAGCGGATCTGGAAATAGGGAATAGGGAATAGCGATGCGCTGCATCAAGAGGTGCGACCCGTGGCGAATTTAATTCTTAATGGGTCAAGCGCACCTCCGCTGTTATAGTAAACTCTTGCCTTTTGCCTTTTGCCTTTTGCCTTTTGCCTTTTGCCTTTTGCCTTTTGCCCTTGCGCGTAGCGCTATAATTGATACACTTTAACGATTAGGGGAGTTTGAGGGGCGAAATTCCCCACCTTATTACAAGGTGGGGATGGATAGCCTCTCAAGACCTTAACGACTTATCGTAAAATAGATATAATGATATGAGGTCGAGAATTGATGACAGACGTAGTGAGACACCAAGCCGTTAAAGTCAGAATATATCCCACCCAGGAACAAGTCCAGATACTTGCTCAGCATTTTGGCTGTGCTCGTTGGTGGTGGAACTATGCCCTAAATCAGTGCATAGAGACTTACAAAGAAACTGGTAAGGGTTTGTCTCGGTCTGCGCTCAATTCTATGCTGCCCAAACTCAAAAAAGACGAAAAAACTGTTTGGCTAAAAGACTGTTATTCTCAGATATTGCAATCTGTAAGCCTTAATCTCAGTCGTGGGTACCAGAACTTTTTTGAGGGTAGAGCCAAGTATCCTAGATTCAAATCATTTCATCATCGTCAGTCAATCCAGTATCCACAGTATGTGAAGCAAATTGGTGATTGCTTAAATTTTCCAGGAAAACTTGGAACTGTCAAAACAAAGATTCACCGGCCACTGGACGGAACAATAAAGACTGTTACAGTCAGTAAGACTCCGTCTGGGAAATATTACGCTTCTGTGCTAATGGAGTACGAATCTGACAATGCACAACCTTCTACAGATGGGAACGTCATTGGGATTGATTTAGGTATCAAGAATTTTGCGATCACCTACGATGGAGAAAAAACCTCTAAATTTAGCAATCCCAAGCACCTAGCTAAGTACGAAAAGAAGCTAGCTAAGAAGCAACGTATTGCTGCTCAAAAAGAGAAGGGCAGTAATAGGCGCAAAAAAGCCAGAAAGATTGTGGCTAAGGTATACGAACAGATTGGAAATGTCCGCCAAGACTACCTGCATAAGCTATCTAGAAAGATAGTTGACAGCAATCAAGTAATAGTAGTCGAGAACCTAAATGTCAAGGGCATGGTTCGTAACCATAAATTAGCTAAAGCAATTTCTGATCTAGGCTGGGGAACTTTTGTAAACTTCCTTTCTTATAAATGCGAAAGAGAAGGGAAAGTTTTAGTGGAAATAAACCGGTGGTTCCCCAGCTCCAAAACCTGCTCTAATTGTCATTACCGTATCAAAGAGTTGCCGCTAGACGTAAGGACTTGGGTTTGTCCAAGTTGTGGAACTCACCATGACAGAGATGGTAATGCAGCTAAGAATATTAGAGCGGAAGGGATCAGAATGCTATCCTCCTCTGGGACCGGGGAGGTCAACGCCAGTGGAGAAGAAGTAAGACCAAAACGCGGACGTCCGTCCAAATTGAGGCATTCTTCCGTGAAGCTGGAAGCCCCGACCTCAACGAATTAGGTCGGGGTAGTTCACTTAACTAAAATGCTACCTTCTCTTACCAATTCGCTAACTTTACCTGGCATTCTGCAACGAAGATAGCGTGGTTGTACCCCGATAGAGCATGAGGTTTCAAAGTCCTCACTTTTGTTTATCCAGCCGCCAACGCATTTCTTTAAGGCAAAAGTATTGGTCCAACATAATCGAGCAGACCATCTAGCAGTGATTGGTACACTTCCATTACTAATCGAACCTCTGCTCAGAGAAGAGACTTTGATGTTATTAACCCACTTCTCTTTTGACTCAACATTGAAACTAGGATTAGCAGATATGAAATTATCAAGCTCTTGTCCCAGAGTGCCTCTTTCCGGAAGGCGTACAGAAAATATTCCATCCTCAAAGTTTGCACTACGTCCAGAGGCAATCAAAACATCATTGCTTGCTCCTATCCCTTCACTGGTTGACTGACTAGGAGATGTATAGGCAAAGGTTTCCAGTGGTTTGGGAATATCTACTACGGCTAAAGTGGTGATAATGGATGCTAAACCAAGGGTGCTTAATAAGTTCGGTAGTTTCATTAATTTTTCGGTCTTTTTAGGATTTTATTGGTTTGGTAATAGCACCCTATTTATTCTGATCAAAAATTGATATTGCTCTGGATTTATAGCGATGCAGCGCGGTCTTGGGGGTTCCCCCGGAGACGAAACCTGATTACGTTGAGCCTTTATGGTTGGTAGGCTATGCAGATGCATGATTAAAACTTATTGATTAGCGTGATTTGCGCGGTCTTGGGGAGCCAGTGCGGTCTTGGGGGTTCCCCCCATGAGCAACTGGCGTGGTTTCCCCCACTCGCTATTGCATCAAGACAAGGCTCAACTGTCTTACGGTAACTATCGCCTTTGGCGACGCTTGGCCGTAGGCCACGCCAAAGGCGAACGCGAACAAACCATGAGCGACTGCATCAAGAAGCGTTTATCCTCGCTATGAGGTACGCTTTTCAACCTCAAAGTCCCCCTTGAGAAGGGGGATTTAGGGGGATCCATTTGTACCTCATGGCATAGATAATTGCTAGATTTCAGTTTCCAATAGATAAATCGATTAATATCAAACCTTATATAACTCTTAGCATCACCCTGATAAGTGGCGGTAATTTAGTGAGATAGTATCAAAATATTACCAATAAATAGTAATTTATATAGTGATTTTTCTAATCAAAGATAGCATACCTATTATTTCTATAATGTCAGCCAAGTCATTGATATTACTAAGCCAAATGTATTATTAGTGATTAATTAGTTGGTGACTAGTTATTGGTTAATTACTCTGGTCAATCTTTAATTGTCACCAAACTAAGGTCAATATCCTTTACCCTAGTACAGCCACTCAACGCCATCGCTATATCCAATTCATTTCGTAACAATTGCAAGACATGGCGTACTCCCGCAACTCCTGCTACAGCTAATCCCCATAACACCGGACGACCTACCAACACCGCTGATGCTCCCAAGGCTAGGGCTTTGAGCACATCAGCCAGTCAGTATAACTAGCTCACGTACTCGATTAGTAGAGATTCGATTTTGCGTTTGTAGATAGCACTGTCTAAGCCATCACCATCATTGGGATTCCAACCTTTTTTGTTGATTATTTCGTTGAGAGTATCAAGGCGTTTTTCTGGTTCTGGGTGGGTTCTTAGCATTGCCGGTGTATTGCCTTTGGTTAATTTTTGGAGAAATCCAGTCATGCCTGAGGGAGCGTAGCCAGCACGGTGCAAAATTTCTATTCCCTTGCGGTCTGCTTCATATTCCTGCTGACGTCCTCGGGGAAGAGAGAAGGCGATATCCTTAAGAAGATTTATAATTGTTTCGTACTCGACTTCACTATTTACCTCAAGGTTCCTGTCTTTGATAATCTGGCGCAGCTTCTCGATATTGTGTTTGCTAGTAACGTGAGCAATTTCGTGAGCTATCACCGCAGCTAACTCAGCTTCATTTTCTACCCCTTTCAGCAAGCCAGTATGAACATAAACAAAGCCACCCACCGAGGCAAAGGCATTTATAGTGTTGTCCTTGACTACTTGAAAGGTATAGGAAAAATTAGGGCGATCGCTATAGGGGATTAATCTCTGACCAATGTCTTGGACGTATTCAGTGATTTTGCGTCCGCTGTAAATCTCCAGCTCTTGAGCAACTTCTTGTTGATTCAAACACTTACCCAGCTCTAATTCTTGTTGATCAGACATGGTGATTAACTGAATTATCTTAATTCCTGGATCACCATCCAACAACCCACATAAATCAAATGCTGATGAAGTATTGGCTAACCCTACCCCTAGAGCGAGTCCCACAACTAGCAGAATCAGCAGGTAAAACCATCGACGAGGGGAAGCACGCTTAATCCAAAAGAATGGGTTTAACATAGTCGTCTATTTGAATAATCAAAAATAGGCTTGTAAGTATTCATTATTAAGCTTTCAGCAGTCAGCTTTCAGCAGTCAGCTTTCAGCAGTCAGCGATTTAGTTAGCACATTTATCATAAGCAGCTTGTCGTATACCTTGGTAATAAATAGATTCAACACCCAAGGAATTTTCCAAAATTATCTCCCACCTTAAGTTAGTAATAAATTTATCAATTATTGTCTTCCATTCTATATCCTGAACTGGTAAAATTATTCCGTAAAAATCACAACTTAACGGTCGGTCAGGAATTAAGGTAAAATCCTGGAATGTCAGCCCTTGTCTTAAGGCTTCTGCCATTAAAAGCATGCCATCACTGGCAAAAGCATCAATATCCTGTTCGACAACATCTTTCAGAGCCAATTCTCGACCGTTAGAGCTTCTGTAACGAGTGTCTACTATGTCAGCTAATGGGTAGGTACTGGAGATTAAGGGATGTGTATTTGAACCAGGAAGGACACCAATTTTTTTACCAGCTAGGGAAGTTTCAGGATTGAATATACCCTTCATTTCGGGTCTGATTAGAAAATGTGTCCCGGAAAAATAAAAAGCAGTGGAGTAAGTAACTCCTGATAGTGGTGGAGCAGTTTTGATCGTATTGGGACCACAATCTAGATGTACCTTGCCATTGGCTACCATCCGATAACGATTGTTAGGGGAGTCTTCGTCTAGAACAGATGGAATTGGTTCTAACCGAACAGGTCTCTTGAGTACTTCACCGAGATGGTTGGCTAGAACATACATTTTAGTCACGCAGTAGCCTTGCAATTGGTCTTGCTCTAGAAAACCAAAGGGAGCGGCATCTTCTCTAATTCCTACTTTTAAAACACCAGTGCGCTTAATTTCAGACAAGACTGTTTCAGCTAAACTGGCTGAGGTAAACGTTAAGGATAAGATAATACTAAGGGTGATAGTGGCTAGTTTATTACTCATTTCTGGGATTTCAGACTAATAATTACTTACTGATATCACTTTCCAATAGATAAATCGCTCAAAGCTTATCTAACCCTGACCCTAACCCTGATAAGTGCCAGGAATTTAGGGGAATAGTATCAAAATCTTACCAATAACTAATAACTTTTGTCATAAAAATTAACATATGCAGTCTGGCTATAACTTCAGCCAATTCATTGATATTGCTAAGCTATTTGGCTTAGTTTTTAGGTATTACAAGCTAGTATTAATTTATTGATTATATTGTCAATCTTTAATTTTAACCAAACTACGGTCAATATCCTTGACCTTAGTACAGCCACTTAAGGCCATGGCTATATCCAATTCATCCCGTAACAATTGCAAGACATGGCGTACTCCCGCAACTCCTGCTACAGCTAATCCCCATAACACCGGACGACCTACTAACACCGCTGATGCACCCAAGGCTAGGGCTTTGAGCACATCAGTACCTCGACGGATACCCCCATCGATTAATACCGGTAGTTGATTTCCCACGGCTGCGACCACTTCGGGTAAGGCATCGATGGATGCGATCGCACTATCCAATTGCCGACCCCCATGATTCGATACAATGATTCCTTTTGCTCCATGGTCCAATGCCTTGAGAGCATCATCTCCTCGCAAAATGCCTTTGACTAACACCGGTAGAGTAGTGATCGATTGTAACCATTCCAGATCCTGCCAGGTCAGTGCTGGGTCAATTTGCTGGGCAAAATAGCTCAATAAACCCGATTCTCCGGCGGTTTTGGGAATTTCCAGACCAGTCATAGTTGCTAAATTAGCCAGTTCCATCCCTACCGGTAGAGTAAATTGATTGCGTCGATCCCTTTCCCGACACCCCAACACTGGTGCATCTACAGTCAGACAAAGGGCACTAAAACCAGCTGCCTCCGCCCGTTCCACCAGTCTACGGGTGAGAGTGCGATCGCGATGGACATACAGCTGAAACCATGAGGGATTTTGGATATGGGATGTTGCCTCCTGCTTTTGTTGGCTCTGTTTCCCGGCAAGGGCTAC
>NZ_JAAHIG010000156.1:0-19287 GCF_010692305.1 Moorena sp. SIO4G3
TGGCCGGAAGGCGCGTATTTGGCTAAAGCTCAACAGCCTGGAAGATGTGGAGATGATCGAGCGGCTCTATGATGCCAGTATCGCTGGTGTTGATCAAGTAGCTTGCCCATAAGCTGATAGCTGATAGCACCTCAAGTAGCATATATAGTAGCGCATTAGCTGATAGCTTAATAGTTAGGGTTTGCTGAAAAAGTCAATAGGTATTGGATTGAGTCAGCGAGTGTGGAGTCAGCGAGTGTAGATAAATGGTAATTATATAGGAGGTAGTCGAAAGACAAGTCCCTTTATTTTTCTGCTCTTGTCTGCCCAAAAGCCTAAATTATTGAGATCGATTTGCTGGCCCTTTTAGAGACCCAAAAAGGCGAAAACCTTTATATGTAAATGCCCATGAGAGTTAATCAGCAAGCCCTAGTTACGACCGCTTTAGCAGTTTTCTTGTAGGTTTAGTAGAATTTATAACCCAATTCACGACGGCAATAACATAGGGGGTTGGTAGTGCTAATCATAGGCTCCCGTAGCGGCTCTGTTCGCGTAGCGTGGCCTTTGGCCTTAAGAGCATCATAACCCATGGCTCTAGAACCTTTTGGCTGAGCTGATTTCCTATAGCAACAAATTATAGTAATTATGTCAAGTTCGACTGATTAGTTATATTTATAGGTTGCTCACAACACTTTTTGATCACTGATTGACCGTAGGTCACCAGGGGCGCGTTCGGTATGATTAAAGAATGTGCAATTTTTGTACAGTCCATAGTTAACTAATGCTTATGAGCACAGAAAGCCTATGATTGGATAAAAAGTATAGACTAAATCATTCAAAGACAACTGCTGGAACTCTCGTCTTTGGTTTTGGTGCTATGCTGATCGGAAGCAGTCTAAACTCGAGCGTACTGTGGCGTACTGTCAAAGCTTACTGTCGCGTACTGTTAAAGCGTACTGTCAAAAGGGAGGTTGGATTTATTTCCACGACCACTTGACCAATAATAGACACATTAAGTGCCATGTTTTCATCTCAATCTCCCCAAGAAAATGGGGAATCTCCAAAAGGGGACATTACGCTGAAGGACGCTAACGGTAAAACTCTCGAATGTTACATTGAGCATTCCCTAGAGCTGGAGGGTTGTCAATACCTTCTGCTGTTACCTGTGGACTCACCCATAGAAATTGTGGCTTGGGATGATGATGAAGAAGACTTAGCTGATGCCTCTCTAGTTGAAGATGAAGCTGAGCTTGACTTGATATTCCCTGACGCCCAAGCGGTTCTAGCTGAGCAAAATCTTCAGCTCAAGCGCACCGCTTTTACCTTAACTGTTGCTGGTGAGTTGCCAACAGTTGAGGAAGACGACATTCTCACCCTGGAAATTGAAGAGGATGATGTTCCAATGGAAGCAGAGGAACTACAGGAGCTAGCGAGCTTTTATTACCAAGAACAAGAGTATGGAATCTATACTCCTGTAGAGCCACTGCTGTTTTTTGCTCGCTCGAACCAATCTGGTCAACCAGAGTTACTGTCTACACAGGAAATTAAACAAGTTCAGCCATTGCTCGAAGAACTGCTATTCGATGATCTCGAGTAGAAGACAAGAACTCGGCTTGACCCCTTAAACGATTCAGGGGAAACTAGTGTTTTGGTGTATAAGAGTATGAAAACGCTCAAAAGCATCTCCAATAGATTTTTTTATTTCGTTCTGTTGCCAACCACCCTTGGTCTTTGTGCATGGCAGGGTTGGGAGTGGTGGAGTTGGGTGGTATCCCCACCCGTTAAAGCACAATCTTCCGAAGATGTCGCTCGAAGCCTCGTAAAAATTGAGATTCCCCCAGGAACCCCAGGTCAGCAAATAGGCAGAGATCTGGAAGCTTCTGGTTTAATTCGCTCAGCCGATGCTTGGAAACTCTGGACTCATTGGCGGCAGCTGCTAGACCGAGATGGTGAGTTTAAAGCTGGAACTTACGAACTATCACCAACTCAACCCCTGACCAAAATCGCAGAAACGATTTGGAAAGGGAAGGTGATGCAGCTGTCTTTCACCATACCGGAAGGGTGGTCGATTCAGCAAATGGCGGATTATTTTGAATCCCTAGGATTTTTCTCGGCTGATGACTTTATCGCTGCTAGTAGCAAAATCCCCTGGAATAAGTACCCTTGGTTGCCCAGTGAGCTCCCTCATCTAGAAGGTTATTTATACCCAGATACCTATAAGTTACCCAGTGATGGCATCTCGCCACAAGCAGTCATCCAACAAATGCTTAATCGATTTGAACAGGTAGCCTTACCAGTATACGAAAAAGGTCAGTACAAAACCCAGCTTAGTATCAATGATTGGGTAACATTAGGGAGCATTGTCGAGAAGGAAGCAGTAGTTGCTGAAGAACGCGATCGCATTGCTGGTGTCTTTACTGAACGGTTGCGGCGAGGGATGAGATTAGAAACGGATCCCACCGTTGAATATGGATTGGGGATTCGACAAACTGCTGATCAGCCCCTGACCTACAAGCAAGTGCGGCAACCCTCCCCTTACAATACCTATCTCAACCCAGGATTACCGCCGACCCCGATTGCCAGTCCTGGCATAGGGAGTTTGAAAGCAACCCTTGATCCCGAAGACACCGAATACTTGTTTTTCGTGGCTCGTTACGATGGCACTCATGTTTTTAGCAAAACCCTAACAGAACATGAAGCCGCTAAAAATGCCATCCGTAGAGAACGGCGAGCCAAACAATAAACCACAACAATCAGGGTTAGTAAAAGCTAATCGAAAATGTCGCAGAGTCTACCAAAAACTCTTATTATTTGTTAGACTTAAATTAAGGTAACACCGACAGGGATTATTATGTAACTTAAATTAAAGCCGAAAACCAAGGGTTTAATCGTTGCGCTCTCTATTTCGGTGTTATAACTTTTTTGACATTTTTATGGCGCTCCCAGGATATTCCGTCAGAGAAGCGCGGAGATACCCCCTAGCTGAGAAATCAGCTGGCATTGGCGGGCTAGGATCTGCCTTTGTAGATTCTGGTAGCTAAAAAGTATCGGATCAAAGAAGCTTTACAATATTGGTTCAATAGAACTGAATCACTTAACCGTTGCCCGCTGCCATCATCAGGCTGAGCGGGCTTAATGCATTGACAATTGACGGGTAAGCATCAAAAATCAACAGAGTTACCAACCTTAAATTTATCAGTTAATTACATATGTCTTGGGTCTCAAAGTTACAACCTGACTTAATCCTTGGTGGCTCCATCTTAGACCTGACACCAGATATTATCCAGCAATATCAGCTCTCAGGTCTAGTGTTGGATGTTGACCAGACTTTAATACCAGTGACCAAATCCCGTGTTTCTCGGGAAATTGAACGGTGGGTAGAGCAAACTAGAGCGATGGTTTCCCTGTGGCTGGTCAGTAATAACCTCAGTGAACATCGCATTAGGCGTATTGCTTCCTCCCTAGATTTGCCTTACATATATGGAGCTCGCAAACCTTCGCGACGCAAGCTGAAAATAGCTGTAGATGCTATGAACCTACCTATAGACCAAGTGGCCATGGTAGGCGATCGCTTATTCACTGATGTCTTAGCGGGGAATCGACTGGGAATGTTCACCATTCTTGTAGAGCCCATACGAGACCAAGCTATGAGTAAGTCTTTATACCCAATGCGTGATTTTGAAGTGTGGTTCTCTCAAGCCTTAGGGGTTTCCTTGACCACCATGCAACAAAACTTCAACAAACCTGACAAATCCAAATAAACTGAAATATAAAGAAAATATTATAAAAATTACTAAACCAAAATTTGTCTGACACAATAGTTAACAGTTGGAAAGAGGGTCAGCTTATATAAAGACCCTACATATGACCAACCTTTTAAATGGGGTCAGCTTATATAAAGACCCTAGATATAACAAACGCTTATAACTAATAGACAGCCCAGCCTTGAGGTAATCAAAAGCTGGGCTGTCTATGATTTGGCATTACGTTACTGAGCTGGTGCGCCAAGCTAAACCCCACGTTAAAATTCAAGAAACATTACTTAATACTCTAACGCCAAGCATGAGCGCAAACGTTGAAATCTACACCTGGAGCACTTGCCCCTTCTGTATCCGTGCTAAAGGTCTACTAAACAAGAAGGGAGTTGAATTTACTGAATACTGTATTGATGGTGATAACCAGGCACGGGAGAAGATGGCTCAACGGGCAAATGGAGCACGCTCTTTACCACAGATTTTTATTAATGACCAGCATATCGGTGGCTGTGATGACCTTCACACTCTGGAATTTCAGGGTCAGTTAGACAATCTGCTCAAGGTAAGCTAACCACTAGGTGAGTAACCATCTAGTTTTTGGAAAGCACAACGGAAAAGAACACCCCACGACTAGATAACTATCACTACACGGTTGACATCTCCCCCGGCTAAAGCACGGGGGATTCTATAAGGTTGTTACGCGGGAGGGTAAACCCGTCCCGCTCCACTCTTATATCGATATGATGTAGACAAACCACTGAATAAATCATATCGGTGTGGGACTGCCAAAGATCCCCTAGACACCTTGGCCATATTAAATGGCTGTGTGCTTACCTTTCTTAGAATGTTGGCAGCGCCGTTAGAGTCGGCGTTGATCAACTTTCCTGAAGCCGTTTGGTACAAACCACGTCTAACTCGTTTACCTGATGGAATCCATCCGCTGGGTTTTTCACCATATGTTGGTAATGAATCCCCGTCCAAGAAGGACGCTTTACTTGTGTAAGACTCTTCGGTAACTATTAACTTGATTCCGTGTTCTAGGCATAATTGTTTTAGTCTTTCTATAAGTTTTTTGGTTGGGATGGGGACAAACTTCTGGTTCCCTTTTCTCCCCATATTGGAACAATTCTTTTGATCTTCGTTCCAACCTATTACAATATTTCCAATCCCGTCTTTCAAACAGCGATTAATGATGAAACGAGCAGCTTTATTCACTGCATCCCGCATCTGGTTGTTTCGTTTTAGTTGAATTCGGTCTAAAGTAGAATCCCAGTATTTTTCTGGTTTACCAGTTTTATGCTTGGCAACTAGTCGGGCATACCCCTGATTCATGGCTTTGAGTTTTTTGCCATCAATAATAAAGCTTTTTCCTAGGGTAGACACACAAGTCAACCAGTTATCGCCTCCGTGATCTATGCCCAAAGCGTGAGAGTAATCTAGTTCGGGATTAGTTTCAATTGGTGACTTTCCGTCATCTATTACCCAGTCAATCCACAACTGACCATAACAGGGGCGGATTGTTACCTCTTTGACCCAGTCAGAGTCTATGAACTCTGGGGGACTTAACGTAATTTCCGTCAGAAGTTCTGGTTTACTCTCTTTGCTTACAGAAGGGTAGAACAATCCTTGCTTGTAAGTGAGAGCTTGTCTGGGAAATGTGACAGCAGCAAACCCTCCTGATTTGCGGTATCGAGGGAATCTTGGTCTGTCCACTTCTCTTTTGTAATACAAACCCACCAGTTGGTTATAGCTTTTGATCGCTTCACCTACTGTCTTGAGAGTTTGCTGAGCGGACTGAGCTGCCATTGCCTTGTAATGAGGTGACATCTTCAAGGCTTTGTCAATCTCTGGATATTTAGTGGTACATTTGTAAGTTTTCCACCCAATTCTTAATTCATCTCCACGCCAGTAGGTGGTGTAAGCCTCTTGTTCTTTCAACCAATCGTAATGTTTTTGTTTAGCATAATAAATCGCACAATTAAACAAGCTGTTGGCTTGCTGGCAAAGAAATTCCCAAAATGCTCTTTCTTCGTCTGAAAACGTTGCTTTAACTGGGATCGTCTTGTACAAGTTGCATCACCTCCTTGTTTACAATTATCATTGCTACTACAGCCGCAGTCAACAAAATTCCGAAAAAAAATGGCAAAATTATCTAGCAAAGATTATGAGTACCGCCGTACAGAGGGGTCGGTATCTTCAATAAACTATCATTTTGTCTTTGTCCCAAAACGTCGAAAGCCTGTGCTAGTAGAACACGTAGCTCGACGGCTTCAAGAAATAATCTTTGATCTAGTCTCCGAACATGGCTGGAAACTAATTGCATTAGAAATAATGCCAGACCACGTCCATATGTTTGTAAACGCACCGACCCATGAATCTCCTGCTGAGATAGCTCGATGGGTGAAAGGTCGAGCTTCACATCACTTACGGAAAGAATTTCCTAATCTCAAGAAACTGCCTTCATTGTGGACTCCAACCTATTTTGTGGCGTCAACAGGTCAAGTCAGCACGGAGGTGGTCAAAAAATATATAGAGAGTCAGAAAGGAAAATAGCCAGGATACGACGGGGTTAACCCCGTCTCTCTTTTTCATCCCCGGTCATTAGACGCGGGGTTCTCAAATTTCAGGACGTTTTGATAGGATCCTAAAGGTGATAATCTCATCCGGTTTATATAGCGTTGATCCCACTTATGAGTAAGGATCCCCCCTAACCCCCCGCGCGGAAGCAGGGCTGTTTCATTCTCGCCAAAAATAGATGGGGAGATGGGGAGATGGGGAGAAAAGGAGCGCGAATAGTCGGGATTTTGGCCAAATTTATCTAACCATACTCAAAAGCCGAATCACCAATTGTTAGTCATTTCAGTTGATTGAACCAGACTAATTCGCCAGATTTGAAGGGCATTATTGGGGGATTTTTCGGTAAATTTGGCGGTATTTCCCTATCCCCCTATCCCCCTATCTCCCTATCTCCCCAAATCGTTAACTTATTAAACTTTGAAACAGCCCTGCCTTAATAAGGGGGGGACATGATTCCCTTAAGGCTTTATTTATTATTGCCTTTTGCCTTTTGTCTTAATCTGCCTTAATCCCTGTTACCGATTCCCCATTCAAGATCTTGAACAGTATGTTACCGAATCAAATAAGATTGCTGTAGCATAGGGGAATTGGCTGACAGGGGAATTCAACAGTGAAATTTGCGTTTATAATAGACCCTCTCCCGAAACTTGATCCCGGTCATGATACTAGTGTGGCACTGATGGAAGCCGCACAGGAATTAGGTCATGAGGTTTGGGTCACTCAGGCTCAACAATTGAGTGTTATTAAGGGTCAGGCTTGGGGACTTCTACAACCTGTGCAACTAACTCCAGCCAAACTCGATGACGGGCATTGGGTCGTCAGTGAGCAGTGGTACCAGACTGGTAAGGCTCTGTTGAAACCTCTAGAGGAGATGGATGCTGTCTGGATGCGGACAGACCCGCCGGTTACCATACCTTACCTTTATGCGACCTATATCTTGGACTACATTAATCCAGATAAAACCTTGGTGATTAATTCACCAACTGGCATCAGGACAGCTAACGAAAAAATGTATGCCCTCCAGTTTCAGGAGGTGATTCCACAGACTATTGTCAGTCAGGAGAAATCGGTGATTCGGCAATTCGTTGAGGAAAAAGAGGCAGCAGTACTTAAACCTCTAGGAGGGAAAGCTGGTGAGGGCATTATATTTCTACAGGCAAGCGATCGCAATTTTAACTCCTTGGTGGAAATTAGCACTAAACAGGGTAGTGAGCCAGTGATGGTTCAGGCTTATCTGCCTGCTGCCAAAGATGGAGATAAACGGATTATCCTCTTGAATGGTGAACCGATTGGAGCAGTAAATCGCATTCCCACAGGTAAGGAATTTCGGGGTAACATGGCTGTGGGTGGTCGAGTAGGGGCTACGGAAATTACTCCCCGAGAGGAAAAAATTTGTGCCCTGCTCAAGCCAAAACTGCAGCAAGATGGCTTATATTTTGTAGGCATAGACGTTATCGGCGGCTACCTGACCGAAGTTAATGTCACCAGTCCTACTGGCATCCGGGAAATTGACCGCTTAGATGGTACTCATCTGGCTAAAAAGGTAATTATCTGGGTTGAGGCAGTGAAAAACAACGGCGGTTAAACAATAGGATTGGGTAACCAGACTGCTGAGTAAAGTCATCGGATGTAATGTCGGTTTTGGGTCAGTTTTATGGATCAAATAACAGTGCCACGGAACGATAGGGAAGCTCGAATCTGGGGGATGCTGTGTCATCTATCCTCCCTGCTATGGATTCCCCTATTGATTATGGGTCTACCTATCCCTTTGGCTAACCTGGCAGGCCCGTTGATGATCTGGTTAAACAAGAGAAATAAATACCGCTTTGTAAAGGTTCACGGTAAAGAATCTATTAATTTTCAAATCTCGATTACCCTTTACGCTACCATTATCCTGACCATATTTACGGCCTTTGCCTGGGCGTTTTTCATCCTGATTGGTGGAATAAAGGGTTTTGACCGTAACTCTTGGTTGGAGCTGTTTAAGCTCATAGAATTCTGGCTATGGTGTCTAGCTAGTATCCTGGGAATCATTGATTCGCTGCTGGTGACTATGGCTTCAATCTCTGCTCAATATGGTAGGGTTTACCGTTACCCGTTTACCCTGCGATTTTTACGATAAGTTACGAGAAAGTCTATAATGGCTGAGTTTTCTGCAACAGGTGCAACTGAACAGCTACCAACAATTGGTGTAGCGGTAGTGGGAACTGGATTTGGACAAAAAATCCACATCCCTGGCTTTAAAGCTCATTCCCGGACGGAAGTGGTGGCTGTCTATCACCGAGACCCGGATCAGGCCAATGCGTACGCAAACCAATATGATATTCCCCATGGATGCGATCGCTTAGAAGATATCCTAGCTTTACCGGAAGTAGAAGCGGTTAGCATCTGTACTCCCCCGTTTCTCCACTACGAAATGGCGAAAATGGTTCTAGAAGCAGGGAAACATCTGCTACTAGAGAAACCCATGACCTTAACGGCAGCCGAAACCCAGGAGCTTTACCAACTCGCTACAGAAAAGGGTGTTGTCGCTATACCTGATTTTGAATTCCGCTTTATCCCCTCATGGCAGCTATTAGCGGAATATCTCGAAAAAGACTATGTCGGTAAAAAGCGTCTGATTAAAATTGACTGGTTAGTCTCTAGCCGAGCTAATCCCGAACGCCCCTGGAACTGGTATGCTCAAAAGGATAAGGGGGGCGGAGCACTAGGCGCAGTAGGCTCTCATGCTTTTGATTATATTCATTGGCTATTTGGACCAGTACAGCGGTTGTGTGCTCAACTGAGTACCGCAATTCCAGCGCGACCAGACCCCAATGCTAGCAATTTACTTAAGCCAGTAGATGCTGATGACACCTGTCTGTTATTACTGGAATTGGCAGATGGTACCCCTTGTCAGCTCAGTATTAGTTCCGTAACCTATCAAGGGCGAGGTCACTTTGTAGAGGTTTATGGCGATCGCGGTACCTTAGTTTTAGGCAGTAACAATCTCAAAGACTACGTTCATGGATTTCGTCTGTGGGCAGCGACCGCAGGTCAATCCCTGATGGAAGTAGAAATTCCCCAGCGACTAGCATTTGCTGAAACCTATCTCGATGGTCGTTTAGCCCCATTTGTCCGGGTGGTTGACCATTGGGTGCAAGCCATTGACAATGGTAGCGTTACCACACTATCTCTCAAAGAAGGAGTGTACTCCCAAATGTTAATGGATTTAACCCATGAGTCCCATGAAACCAGGCGTTGGGTTGAGGTAGATAAGCACAAGTCTAGCAGTTTTTAATTAGGTGAGGTACAAAATTTTGAGGTGCGACCCGTGGCGAATTTAATTCGCCAACGGAAAGCGCACCTAAGGGTTTTAGGGAACAGGGAACAGGGAACAGGGAACAGGGAACAGGGAACAGAGAAAAAAATTGTATACCTCATTAGGCTATAAAAAACTATATATCGCCTAAAACTACTTCTATAGCTTTGATATTTTGATAATAGATTTTTTACGCTAAATAGAATTTTTTTGTTATAGCGTTTTTCGCAGTTAAGAGGTACAGTCTTCTTTGACGTTGATTACCTTTATTGATGCAGCGTATCGCTATTCCCTATTACCTATTACCTATTACCTATTCCCTGTTCCCTGTTCCCTTTGGTATAGCATAGATTGGGAATAAATAACTGTTAATAATTAAAAACAAAAATGAAAAGTCAGCATCAAAAGAATCAGTTACTCAGCATTATCTCTAGTATACCTAGAGGGTTGATTTTGATGAGCACAGGGGGCATGATACTCACGACCCTAATTTTAGGAGTGGTGATGTGGCGCACTAGCTCCCGGTTGTTTGAACAAGTTAATGGTCTATTCGACTTATCACAATTAAACTTATCACAGCCAGAACCAGAGGTGGATGTGAGAAACGTTGTGGTTAATAAAGTTCGTAACGTTAGTGAATTGACCACTGCTGTCTTTAGCATGGAGGCGGTGGTCCCAACTCGTCAAGATAGAAACTTAGGACAATATCGCTTAGCGTCAACGACATTACTCTACATTGCTTATGGGGAAGTGCGAGCTGGGGTTGATTTAGGGAAATTAAGCGTGGATGATGTCAAAGTCAGCAATGACTCGATCGAAGTCCAGTTACCAGCGCCCCAATTACTGGATAGCAAGATTGATGTTACCCGTTCCCAGGTCTACGACTACAACCGAGGATTTTTGGGTCTTGGACCTGATGTTGCCCCTCAATTACAGATGCTAGCTCAACAGCAAACCCTCCGGAAAATTCAGGCTACTGCTTGTCAGCAAGGTGTGCTAGAGCAAGCTAATCAAAGGGCGCAATTAGTGGTGACTAATTTATTAATGACAGCTGGTTATAAAACGGTAGAGGTAAAGCTTCAACCTTCATCACCATCAATGTGTATGACAGCTTCGTCTCTAGCATCTTAGTATAGTGTTTGGTAAGTAGTCAGCAGTCAGCGGTCAGCGGTCAGCTAAAAATAACATTCGTTACCGTAGCGTGGCACAGGCTTCTAGCCTGTGACCTAACTAAAGCAGTTTCCTCAGCTTAAATGGATGCTTACCTATTTTATTCAAAAGCTGATAGCTGATAGCTGATAGCAAAGTAATTGGCGTAATTAAACTAGTTTATTATATCATGAACAATGCCAAAAACGTCCTTGGCGGAACCCTAAAGGTGTGCTGCACATTTCCCATGACGGGATTTTTTCGGAACGGAAAATGTGACACAGGACCATCTGACGTTGGTTTACATATCGTTTGTGCAGAAATGACGGAAGAGTTCCTATCTTTTACTCAGTTAAGGGGGAATGATTTGAGTACACCATCCCCAGTCTATGGTTTTCCTGGTCTTAAACCTGGAGATCAATGGTGTTTGTGTCTCAGTCGTTGGAAGGAGGCGCTGGATGCTGGGGTTGCGCCACCGGTGATTTTGTCAGCAACCCATGAAGCAGCCCTTGATTACATTCCGTTGGAAGTATTTAAGGAACACGCTGTTATGAACGGCTAATCGTTGATATAGCCGTTTTCAATTAGGTAAGGTATACATGTTTTTAGGGAGCAGGGAGTAGGGAGTAGGGAGCAGAGAATAGTTAGGTAGGGTGCGTTAGGGACGGGCGAGCTCTCATTTTATCGGTAGCCAGTGTTAGGAAAGTCCGTCCCGTAACGCACCAATGGGTCAAACAGCTTTTAGGAGATGCACCCAATTGAAAGTCTTGGGAAAAGCCCATCTAAGCTGACTGCTGACCGCTGACTGCTGTCAGCTTATTCAATGGGCACTTAAGGAAATCAAAAGATAGAACAGTAACAAGGATATCTATTTTTTTCCCTTACTAACCCTATAATTTTGATGAGAAAAAAACTCTTAGTGACAGGAGCTAGCGGTTTCCTTGGATGGAACCTTTGCCAGCTCGCCAAAGAAAAATGGGATGTTTATGGCACCTATTTTTCCCAGACGATAGATATTCCAGGAATAACCTTGGTAAAGGTTGACTTGAGAGAATTTCAGGAGATAAAGGATCTGTTTGCTGAGATTCAACCAGCAGGAGTAATTCATACCGCAGCTAACTCTAAACCTAATTTTTGTCAGACCCATCGAGAAGAATCATACTCGATTAATGTTACAGCTTCTATCAATATTGCTCGACTAAGTGCAGATTATGATATCCCTTGTGTGTTTACCTCTACTGACTTGGTCTTCGATGGTTTAAACCCTCCTTATCTGGAAACTGATCCGGTATCGCCCATTAGCTATTACGGTGAGCAAAAAGTTATGGCAGAAGAAGGGATGCGATCGCATTATCCTAAAGTCGCGATTTGCCGGATGCCCTTAATGTTTGGCATCACTCCCCCTACTGCCAGTAGCTTTATCCAACCCTTTCTCAAAATCCTCAGAGAAGGGCGACCATTGAGCTTATTTACCGATGAAATTAGAACCCCTGTCAGTGGCACAACAGCAGCGAAGGGACTTTTATTAGCGCTAGAGAAAGTCCAAGGTCTAGTTAATCTGGGCGGAAAAGAAAGGATCTCACGCTATGACTTTGGTTGCCTGATGGCTGAGGTATTTGAACTTTCCCAAGATAATTTAGGACGCTGTCTACAAAAGGATGTACCGATGGCTGCTCCTAGATCTCCCGATACCTCATTGGATAGTTCATTAGCATTTAGTTTGGGATATCAACCGTTATCAGTGCGGGAGGAATTGGAAGAGTTAAGGGGAAAAGTCTAATTCTTTAAGTGGTCAGCGGTCAGCGGTCAGCGGTCAGTGGTCAGTGGTCAGTGGTCAGCTTTCAGGTTATTTTATTCAAAAGCACCTTAAGTAACTTGGGCGTAGCCCATAAGCTGTTGGCGTAGCGTGCGCGTAGCCCATAAGCTGATAGCTGATAGCTGATAGCTTAATTTTTACCGCAAAACTAATTAGCATATTCTACTGGGAGCAGTCAAGATGGCAGAAGCAAATTCGATGTATGACTACATTGTCATTGGTGGAGGTTCTGCGGGAAGCATAGTAGCTTCAAAGCTTGCTGCTTCTGACTCAAATGCACAAATTCTGCTGATCGAAGCTGGAAAGCTCCTACTCAATCCCAAGATGTACGACCCAAGTGATTGGTTTGAAGTCCTACAAGAACATCCGGAGATTGATTGGGGTTACCAGTCAGTACCTCAAAAAAATTTAAACAACCGTGTGGTCATGCTGCCGCAAGCAAAAGCCCTAGGTGGGTGTGCATTACATAATGCCACGGTCTATGTCAGAGGTGGACGCTCTGACTTTGATGAGTGGGGTAAAGTAGCACCCGGTTGGTCATGGAATGATGTACTACCGCACTTTGAAAGTGTAGAGCAGATCATCAAGGTTTTGGTGGCAACGACAGATCATTTCAATTTCATTAACGATTTATTCGCTGCTGCTAAGGAGTACGGTTTACCTGAAAATATTAATTATAATACCAGCGAGAGTCAATATGGATACGCTCCATTTCAGTTCAACAATATTAAAACACTTTCAAAGCTTTTTCGTGAAACCACATTTAACACTTTCTTACCAGCGGTTCATACAAATGTAACTGTAATCGCTGAAGCTTTGGTAACCAAGATCCGATTTAATAATACCAAAACAATTGGTGTTGAATATGTTCAGAAGAACGAAAAATACTTTGCAGGGGTGCGACATGAGGTTGTGCTGAGTGCTGGTGCGATTGCTAGTCCAAAAATATTGATGCTTTCAGGCATTGGCGACGAAACTGAGTTGGCGAAATTTGATATTCCAGTAGTTGTGAATGTTCCAGAAGTAGGGAAGAACTTACATGACGATCTTTTCGTTAGTGCCGGATTTTCTATTCCCGAAGATAAAGATTTACCAGTGTATTCCTATAGCCTAGCTCCAGCTGTGATTTTCGGCTCTACGGAAAATAGTAGTTCAGTTGTTGATATAGAGTGTTCAGTGGGAGTGGGAACACTCAAAGGTTTCCCTGGTCCAAAAAATTCTTTTTGGTTATGGCCAAATGTCATGCACTTGAAGAGTAAGGGAACTATTACGCTGCGTTCAAGTTCTCCTGATCAAGCTCCTCTTGTTGACCCAAAATATCTGACCGTGCCAGGAGATCTCCAGTCATGTATAACAGCGCTTCAGTTAGGTATCGATATTGGCAATCAATCAAGCTTGGGGCAATGGCGGGAAAAGCAAATTGCTCCAGAACCGGGAACAGATTTAGAGAGTTACATCAGAGAAACAGCCAATACCACACAGCACTATTGCGGAACTTGCAGAATGGGGATTGATCAGAGTTCTGTGGTGGATACAGAACTTAAAGTTCGAGGAGTATCAGGTCTGCGTGTGATTGATGCTTCTGTCTTCCCATTACCCATAACTGCAAACACAGCAGCAGCAACCATGATGATTGCTGATAAGGGAGCTGATATTATAATCCGGTAGCTGACCACTGACCGCTGTTCGCGTAGCGTGCGCGTAGCGCTTAAGCTTAAGGAGTAATTTCCCTACCGTTAGTGCGGTAGTTACCACGAAACAAAACAAATCTCTTACAAGTCAATAGTCATAAGTAAAGAGGTAAGCAAACAGTAACTCAAAATCTAACAATACTTGGCAGTCTTTACCAAAATTTGCTAGATTTTATTTATGGCACTAATACCCATTCGTAAGGCGGTCGAACTTACGGGACTATCTCCAAACACACTGAGGAAGTACGCGGATAATGGCACTATCAGATGCGAAAGGACACCAGGCGGAACTAGACTCTTTGACTCAGCAGATCTTCTCCGTTTTGGAAAAGCTAGGAAGTCTAGTAGATCCAACCACTACACAATCTGCTATTGCCGAGTCAGCAGTAGTAAACAGCGAGACGACCTTGCTCGCCAAGTCGCCTATCTCCACTCCCTCTTCCCTGAAGCCGAAATCATCAAAGACATTGGTTCCGGCCTCAACTACAAAAGGAAAGGACTTAGAGCCATACTGGAGCGAGTTGTCTGCGGAGATAAGCTCACGATTGTTGTTGCCTGTAGAGACCGACTCACCCGGTTTGGGTTTGAACTCATTGAGTATTTGGTCGGCCTCAACGGTGGAAAAATCTTGGTTCTCGACCAGCCTGAGAGCTGTCCAGAAGCCGAGCTTACCGCAGATCTTCTCTCCATCATTCACGTCTTCTCCTGCCGGGTTCACGGCCTCAGAAAATACGGTCAAAAAATCAAAGAAGATCAGACTGTTCCTAAACCCTGAACAGCGATTGGCCGTAGGCCACGCTACGCGAACGCTTGTCCGTAAGTGGTTTGGAGTATCCCGTTACGTTTTTAATAAAACAGTCAAAATACTTCAGGGCGGTGAAGTTAAAGCCAACTGGAAAGCAATAAAGACTGGCATACTCAACGACCTCCCCGAATGGTGCAAAGAAGTCCCCTATCAAATTAAATCGATAGCGATCAAGGACGCTTGCACCGCAGTTCGGGAGGCGAAAAAGAAATACAAAAAAACATCACAGATCAATCGGGCAAGATTTCGATCAAGGAAGAATCCTGTTCAGTCTTGCTACATCCCTAAATCAGCAGTATCAAAGACAGGAATCTATCACACAAAGTTAGGACAACTAACTTACACTGAAGTCTTGCCCGAAGATATTTGTGATTGCAGATTAACAAGTCGAAACGGAAAATATTATATTACAGTCCCCCACCAGGTCGCTTTATCGCATACCGAAAACCAAGGTAGGGTAGTAGCTATAGACCCAGGGGTAAGGACTTTTATTACTTTTTTCAGCGAAACGTCAGTAGGAAAGATTGGGCAAGGAGACTTCTCTCGTATCCAACGTCTTTGTCAATATCTAGATAACTTGTTTTCCAATATTAGTAAGGCAAAAGCTGGGCAAAAACGTCGAATGAGGAAAGCCGCTAGGCGTATTATTGTGAAGATTCAAAATCTAATTAACGAGCTTCACCATAAGACAGCCAGGTTTTTAGTAGATAATTTCGATGTAATTCTGCTACCTACTTTCGAGACCTCTCAGATGTCCCGAAAGCGGAACAGAAAGATTAGATCCAAGACCGTCCGCAATTTACTTACTTTTTCTCACTACCGGTTTAAAGAATTCCTAAAGCATAAAGCCCAGGAAACCGGAAAGCTAGTACTAGATGTTTGCGAAGCCTACACTAGCAAGACTGTTAGCTGGACTGGTGAACTACTTAACATTGGTGGTAGTAAGACTATTACATCAAAAGTTGATGGTCGATCTATGGATAGAGACATCAACGGCGCGCGGGGGATATTCCTCCGCGCCTTGGGAGATACCCCCTGGCTGCAAAAACAGCTTGCATTAGTGAGCCAAGATTAGCCTTTGGCAGATTTTGGTAGCTAAAAAGTATCGGCAAACACCAGCAATTGCTCTTGATGCTGCTGGTAAGTTCTCTACCTTGGCGTATGGGTACACCTTCAACTAATAAAGGGAATCAGATGAAAAACTTGCGTGCAATCACCCCATCCTCTTATATTATTGCTGCCTGTGCATTAACAGGGATTCTATCCTTTAGTGCAGTAACTAGCCAAGCTGGTCAAAGTAAGTTCTTACCATCAGGTAACTCTACCGCAACTGCTCAGGTTGAATTAGTAGACAATCAAGACCTACTGGCAGCAGTACCGATTCCCAGCAGTGAATTACCACCAGCCCTAGAGAAGAATACCGTATTTCGTGCGATCGCAAGCGGTGGTTTCTTTGGTCAAACCGTTGAAACCCGTCTGCTCAACAATGGACAAGTGATTCAGCAGTACATACGGATAAATGGGAATAGCACTCCCACCGAGATTGCTCGCATTTCCCCTCAAGATGTCAAAGGCTTTGAAGAGTTTCTCAACAAAGAGGTAGACTTTGGTCAGTTTGATCAGCTCAGTTACCCTGCTCCTATTGGTGCTGCTGATTACATCAGTGTTACTCTGAGCAGCAATGCTGGTACGACACGTTATGCCGATATTGGTAGTAATCAGCTCCCGGAAGCATTGCAGCAAGTGATTCAGAATTGGGAAACAATCGTAAGTAGTAAGTGAGGTGTCAGTGGTCAGCTGTGGAACAGGCTTCGAGCCTGTGAGCATACTCCTCAAGTAGGGTGGAACAGGCTTCGAGCCTGTGAGCATACTCCTCAAGTAGGGTGGAACAGGCTTCGAGCCTGTGAGCATACTCCTCAAGTAGGGTGGAACAGGCTTCGAGCCTGTGAGCATACTCCTCAAGTAGGGTGGAACAGGCTTCGAGCCTGTGAGCATACTCCTCAAGTAGGGTGGAACAGGCTTCGAGCCTGTGAGCATACTCCTCAAGTAGGGTGGAACAGGCTTCGAGCCTGTGAGCATACTCCTCAAGTAGAGTGGAACAGGCTTCGAGCCTGTGAGCATACTCCTCAAGTAGAGTGGAACAGGCTTCCAGCCTGTGACCTAACCCATAAGCTGATAACTGATCACTGATAACTGAAAGCTGATCGCTAATTACTCCCTACTCCGTCTCCTCAGATCCTTCCTCTATATCCTGCCCAATATCAAATACAATAATAAATTTCCCATCAGGCATTAGCCGCTTCAGAGCCTGCATGTGACCTTCTGCATCCGATCGATTGCGGAAACGACCAACAAGTACTCGTTGCATCATGGGCAATAAGCGAACCACCGCCCATGGATATAGGCGTTGAGAGTACGTCATAATAATAAGTTATCTCCTTAACTGGGGGACGAGAGCCAGCCTTTCCTGTGAACTTCTTGAGGCTGGCTCTTACCGTGGGCGCTAAAACGTTCCACGGTAATTTTATTATAACAAAAATAATCTTATATTATAACAGATTTTGAAAAGTTTTGTTACAAGCTTTTATTGCCAATTTTCTTTTCATCCTATATACTAGTAGTATCGGAATAGTTAAAAAGACTCCATGAACAAGTGCGTTGGAACTACCGAAGCGGCATCTCTATTAGGAATTTCTTCTCGACGATTGCGCCAACTCCTAGAGAAGGGTCGCGTTCGGGGTGCCTATAAAACCGGGAAATTCTGGATTATTCCTCTGTTCAACCATTTGCCACAAATTACCAAAGGGTCTCGTGGACCGAAGGGAAAATGGCGCACTAGTCGTCCACCGGCTTTAGCGAAGATTAATGTCAACCGTAATCACATTGGCTCGAATATCAAGAAAAGTCCCAAAGACCGGAAGCCAGTGATTTCAGTAAAACGAAGTGGTAACAATCTCTACGGCAACGAAGTGGAAATCCTTGGGCCAAGTAAGATTGTCTATAATCCCGATCATCCACTCGATTGTGGCGCTCGTTTGTGGATTGAAACTTTTAGTGATATTCACTTTGTTGGTGGTAGTTTTCCTGCTAGTCGCTGAGGGGGTCAACGCTTTGGGACTATTCAAAAGCAGGTCGCACCTATCTATATGCGATCGCATCGGGCATGAAAATTCACGTGCAAGCTTTGAAGGTCCACGATTATTAAATGTTTGTTATGGGGTTATTTACGTCGCTTTGTTTCCGATGGCGGTGTTTACTTAGATATTACAAAGGGCATCTCCTTAGGATGCCCTCTTTCTCCACTAATTGGAGCGTTATTCCTGAAACCATTGGATGACCGGATGGCTCAGCTTGGTTGTTTCTATGTCAGATTCATGGATGATTGGGTAATTCTGGCTCCGACACGCTGGAAGTTGCGCAAAGCCATCAAAGCCACTAACCAGGTGATGAATGAGTTAAAGGTTCTCAAGCATCCCGAAAAGACCTTTATTGGTCGCATCGCCAGTGGCTTTGATTTTCTGGGTTATTGGTTTTCGACCTCGGGTTTAGGAATTGCTCGGAAGACCGTGGAAAGGATGGTTGAAAATGTGGCTCGGCTTTATGAGCACGGTGCGCCGATTGAGCGCATTGAGGCATATTTTCAACGCTGGTGGCGATGGGTGAAAGGTGGGATATCTGTGAAATTGCTCCGTGTCTTTCCATCAAGTGAAACCCAACTGGAAATCGGTTTGACTAGACCCCCTGGTTCAAGGGTAGGGGGTCATGGTCAGCTCACCGATGAGTGCACGAAAGCTTAGATAGTGAGGGGGGCGGATTTTCTCCCTTTTATCGGTCTGCCAAGTTTTTTTGGGCGAGGGGGGTTTTACTTAATTGCTGTCCTTTCCCACCATATTCCATGAGCTTGTGCCGGTAATGCGTTACACGCTATTACACATTTTTTCGTCCGGTTTTATCCTTGGTCAATTGTTCTACCTACCCCGATCATTTTTGAAGCTTTGACATGAACTTTTCTCTATACCTCTCATTACTTTCAAACTTACCAGGCACGTAGGCGCCCACTCGCACCTTTCCAAATACTGATATATAATTAACTTCATTTGGTGGAGATATATCCTTTTTAACCTTATACGTTTGGCCTTTTGAAACCTTCGCTAATAAATAGTCTTCTGGGTTCCTCATTTTTACAAACGGTATATCTGAATATAAAATACTGA
>NZ_JAAHIG010000157.1:0-19206 GCF_010692305.1 Moorena sp. SIO4G3
TGGTTAGCAACAGAAACAAGATCTCCGATTTGGAACTCTTCAATCGCTTTTTCCCCATCGGGGGTGGCAATGGGGGTGCCATAAGCATAACAGCCACAACAGCAATAGCAGTCTCTTGTGTCCCACTTATCTTTACCACCGTTATTCTTGATCCATTTCTTAGCCTCTTTCTGATTTGTAAAAACTCGTTCTTCACATTTTTCAAAATCATACTCCTCATCCCTACATTTGTTGAAGTTGTAGACCTCAGTAAGACGGTAAGTATGATACATTTTCTCCCTAACATCACCAACGTTGCACAAATCCCATATAGCTGTTCCAGTCTGCTGCTTGTTGCAATGATATGACATCCCTGTACCATTATCACCAGGGCACGGATGATTTCCTTGAGCCTTTATCTTTTTCTCGCATGTAGTTGGATTGAATACCATTGTTATTTCTCCTTTTTGTAAGTGAATCTTTAATCAAGAGTCCCGTATAAACAAGCTATCGCCCTTAGCTAAAGGGATTTGCCTGGTAAATTATCACCAGTGCAATATCCAACAGTTTCATCGGATCTAGCTTGTTATCTATTTTCAAGTCCGCAGGAGTCTTGTCCAGGTCAAAGACCAAGGACCATTGCATAGACCGGACTTTGTTCTGCCCCATATTATTGAACTGGGTCGTCAAGTCTTTCAGACTGTCGGAACTAAGTTCCCCGAAATTATTCTTATTCGAGATTGTTAGCCAGACGGGAGCTGAAGGATCTTGAACAGTTTTTCCGTCCACTTGCACAATTTGCAAGCCAACAAAGGACTTACCGCTCACGCTTACCTCTTTGCCATCCTTCAACACATTGAGTTGTAACAAAACAGCATTAAGTTGGACATTATTGAGATTGGGCAAAATAATATTGTCCGTAATCGGGAAAGTCATCTTTTGCTGGTGGTCCTTTGTTGCTGGGGTAGCAAACATCTGATGCCATGAGCCAGGAAAAGCCTGTTTTAGCTCGAAGCTTTTCGCGTTTAGATTCTGCCATTTGTCCTTCTTCTTTCGATAAAGATTCTTGACCTGCTCGCCAAAGGCACTGCCACCGTCTTTGGCTGTATATTGCACCTTGACGATAATGTCCGAGAGACTGTCAAAATTGATCTGGTTTGTTTCAGGTGGCAGGCTTAGAGTCCAAGAAGAAACTGCACCAGTTCCTTCAAAGGGCAAGTAGCGTTCGTCCCTGAAATCTAGGACAAACATTCCTGAATCATCCACCCCTTTGGACAGAGCAATCTGCTGATTGGGAACCCAATTTTCCCTCAATGTACTCGCTGGCAGCGATGAGTTAGATTTGTCGTTTAGGTAGTCCACCGCAGCTTGGCTGGGCTTAAGAATTACTGTATTACTGGTCTGGATAAGGGTTGCATTGAGATTTTGATAGGGACCAATGACAGCAGGAATGGAAATAGAAATTGACTTGATCTTACGGCAGTAGTGACTGGGGAAATCAAAATCAAAAAGCTTCTGGCTCAGCGTAAACTGGAGTTCGCCTTTTTTCGCACCGCCCTCTCCCCACTTAAAGCCGACAAATTCTTGAGGAAAGGTCTGACGCAAAGAAATCGTTTTTTCAATTTCCAGGCGACGTGTATTGTTCTCGATATAGGCGTTTTCCAATTGACTAAGGGAGAGCATCAATCCTTCGCCTGCTAGCAATCCCTTGTACAAACTGTCCCAATAGCCAAAGGTGATATAAGCATCATCCCTGTCTAACTCAAACTGATAAGCAGATTGAGCAGCCAATGCCAGATCCAAAGCCAGTTTATAGGTCTGGAAATAGATTGTAGAAATCCGAGCGATCGCCCACTGGTACAATTCTTGATTAGTAAATTTGCGCTTGAGGAAGTCTTCTTCTTGGTGCCATTGTTCGATCTGCTGATTGTGAATCGACAGTTCCTGTTGACTGATAGCAATGCGGACATTGGTAGATGAAATTTGTTGGTCGATTTGCTCAAGCTCGTATTGAGCTAGCTGTTTTTGAAACTCCCACTCTTCTTGACGACGCTGATGTTGACCTACAGTTGCTGCTAATGAGGCACTTTGATTGAGCATTGAGGCAATACTATCACTGATCTGGGCACCAGCATTAATGGCATCTCCGAATTTCATACCCCCATCTGAAAAACCAAAAATATTAGGTGCCAGATAACCGCCGATCGTAATACCCCGGATACCATTGGCTACTTCCTGCCAATGCAATGCATCTGCCATCTGAGCTAAGTTGGCTTGCTCGGCACTATTGAGTCCATTGTTGATTAATCCCTGATAATAGTCATGCCGATACTGAGCGCTTTGCTTATTTTGCTCCAGTGCTGCCAATTGATCTTGCAGATCCTCAATTTGTTTTTGCTTGATCGTAGTGGTCATCTTGAGAATTGCACCCTCATGGGTGGAGCGCAACAGAGCCAGTGCCTCGGCATCATTTTTTTCTAAAGTGGATAGCAAAGAATTCCCTAACTGAATCAGTGTATTAGTAATGTTCTTAGCGCGATCGAGCATATAGTTGAAGCGATAGTTGGGAATACGGGGCTGCAACTGGGTCGCTATATCCAAGACATTGTTCCCAGCTGCTGCCGCCCTGACCAATGCCATGGGATTTATGGGGGGCTGGAATAAGGGCAAGGGTTGCTTCTGTCCCATGATGTTGAGGCAATGCCGAATTTTGTAGAGTCGATCCTCTACTCTGTCCCAATAAGTGGTAAATTGCTTGTTTTCCGGTACGCAAAAGTAAGCTTCCATGTCATTGAACGCCTTCCCAGCTAAATTCTGAGGAGCTGTACTGCTTTGGCTGGAACCTAAGGTATGTTCCAACTCGATGAGAAATTGGGGAATTCCTCCACTGACGCTAGCGTATTTGGCTTGAATATCTTGAAAAGTTTTCGGGAACTCAGTCTTGCAGACTCCCAATTCTTGGGGTCTCGGACCAAGTAGATCATAGGCATAGACATAGAGCATGGTGGCAGCGTTGATGGACTCCCAAGTATATTTCCTAAATTCGGAGTCTCCCCAGTCAAGCAAATTGTCGATATATTTCATCACTACTGCTTTCTCATAGGCTCCGATACGGAGTCTGGCAATAGCGTGGGGATCGAATGGGTCGTTATTATAAGCTGCAATCTCTGCACAATTCTGTAGTTGTGCTTTGAGGGACTCTAACGTATGGTTGCGGAAGGGCAAGAACTGCCAGTAACGTGCGGTGGCAGTGGTCAAATAATGGTTGACCAGTATATTTTTCACCTCCTCAGCCTGAAGGACATTCAGTGAAATAATTTTGTTTAAGGATTGGGTTGACAAGCTCAGTACTGAGTCTAAAACTTCACCTTTGTCATTTATCAAGGGAACTGTCGAAACTTTCAATAAATTGTAAACTTGTTCTGATTCTGATGAACTAATGTGGTCAGTTTGAAATGAATCCTTTGTAATTGTTTGGGGTGGAGGAACGGTAGGGTTAAAAATATACTGGAGCCATTGCTCTGCCTCTCTGAACTGTTGATTATTGTTCAACATACTGGCTACAAGAAGGGGTCCGTGAAAAAAGAGTTCCCAGTAATAGTTGCCATAGGGTCCTTCAAAGGTAACTTGTTCCCCAGAAGGTGTGGCTGGTGGCGTTACCTGATAACCAGGTTTTAATCGCTCAAAAATCAATTCAATTGTGTTAGGAGGTTGTTGCGAACCAAGGGATAGCAGCTCGCCTATTCCTTCAGTAAATAACTTGCGACTCAGTTCTTGAATAGCAGAGGTTGTAAGCCTTTCTACATCGAAGTTTAAGGTATAAATATTATTGTCAATTCCGAAGTTGCTACTAGAGTAGCGCAAGGCGCTACTTTGACCAGAAGACATGAGAATATTCCAGACATACTGAGCTTTATCTAAGGATTTTGGATCATTATTGTCGAGCTGAAATAAACGCACAATATCTTCGATGCTATAGTCTTCAAGTGCCGATATATCAACTATCCCATCTTGATCAATTAATGTCTCGGTTTGCAAATATTTGAAAAAGTTTGCCGATTGCGTCTCGTCAATATCAGAAGACACGAAGGAGTTAGATGTAACAAGATAAGCAACAGAGGAAATAAGAATATTTCTGACGTATTTGGCTTTATCTAAGCGTTGTAGATCGTTACCGCCAGGATCCAATACCCGTGCGATATCTTCGACGCTATAGTCTTCAACTGCCGATATATCAACTATCCCCTTATCATTAATTAATGTCTCGGTTTGCAAATATTGGAAAAATTCTGCCGATGTCTGAGTGTCAATGCCATCAGAAGATATGAAAGAGTTAGGTGTAATAGCAGAGGAAAGAAGAATATTCCTGACGTACTCGGCTTTATTTAAGCGTTGTGGATCGTTACCGCTGGGCTCCAATACCCGTGCGATATCTTCGACGCTATAGTCTTCAACTGCCGATATATCAACTATCCCCTCTTGATTAATTAATGTCTCGGTTTGCAAATATTGGAAAAATTCTGCCGATGTCTGAGTGTCAATACCATCAGAAGATATGAAAGAGTTAGGTGTAATAGCAGAGGAAAGAAGAATATTCCTGACGTACTCAGCTTTATTTAAGCGTTGTGGATCGTTACCGCCAGGCTCCAATACCCGTGCCATATCTTCGACGCTATAGTCTTCAAGTGCCGATATATCAACTATCCCCTTATCATTAATTAATGTCTCGGTTTGCAAATATTTGAAAAATTCTGCCGATGTCTGAGTGTCAATGCCATCAGAAGAGGTAGAAGACACAAATGATTGGGGGGTAACATATCCAAAAGGCTTAACTTGCTGAAAGCCATTGCTAATTATCAAAAAAGATTCGTTGGCAATATTCAATAAAAACCAACCTGGTTGATTTTTGATAGGCAAAATTTTCACGTTGTTCTTAGGGCAATTAGCAAACAAAACGGGAGTACCATAGTACAACTCAAAGAGTTTATCCCTGATTATGCGCCCCTTAAAATCGTCATATTCATCAAGTCCAAGTTCTCGAATAAAGTCTGAGGTGTCTAAGGTTGTTACGACTACGTTAACTGTGTTGTCTGAATTAACCCAACCTAAATTTTTAGCTTTATTAAAAAAATCTGTTGATTTTTGAGCATCAATATATTCTGGATAGACAAACGAATTTTGATTGGCGTTTAGTGAACTTCTTACAGTAATCTTATTTTGTCCAACCATTTCCTCAATATAGCTATCGATTAGCGATTCATTTGATGCCTCGATCGCAATAGAATTAACCGTTCGATCAATTCCAATTCTAAAAGTTGGATCCTGTGTACTAATTCTTAAAGGGTTAGGTTCAAAAATTATATGTTCATTATCCTTAAGCAAAAAAGAATGTTCCAATTCCGCATCAACCGTAATGGCAGGACTAAGCAAAAAATATCCTTGCTGTTTTGCTAAAACCATTAATTTATTTTGGGCTATAGCTTCGATAATTGTTTGTTGAAAATCTATATTTTTATTAATGGGTTGAAAGTCCTGGCTGCTAATACTTTGTTTTTTCTCGATCATTGGACCATAATAAATAAATATTTTTTCTCCATAATGTTCAGTATTTAATTCATTTTTTAAATTGTCTTTTTTGACAGTAATTCCTGTTACTTTATGCCAGTACAATGAGTCCTGATCGAAAAGGCTTGGCTGGAAGGGACCATAAATATCTTCAGAAGATTTAATGCTAATAACCCGATCACTTAACAGAGTTTGAGGCTGCACCCACTTACCATTGAAATTGTGAAAGGAGTACTTGATTGTTGCTTTGTAGATGTCTTTGTAGAGTCCGATCACCTTTTCTGCATCACTCCCCGATGAATTGGGATCTTTGTCCCTGACTTTTTTGATTTCAACCCAGAACACGAAGAGCTTATGGAACGCATAGACAGGAGTGATAGTCTTGGCATGAATCGTAATATCAATCTGCTTCCATTCCGTCCAGGTATAAGCATCTTGGTTGTCACAGTTAGCAGCTTTTTCTCGGGCAATATAGTAGAAGTTGTAAGGCTCTTCCTGGGTGCGGGCAAAAAGAAACAAGGTGTCGATCGCGCCTTTTTCCTTGTTGTGGACAGTAGCATGGTAGGCATCAATATATTTGAGCTTAGCCAGTTGACTAAATTTGTCCAGGTATGTTGTATAGGCTTCTTCTACCTTTTCTTTGGTCACCTCTCCCTGCAACAACGTATTTTCTAGTTCTTGGAACAGGGATGTCTTGGATTTGCGCAGGGTTGGGTCAATATAATTCTCTGGATAGAGGAAGATTTGCCGATTGGCTTCCCAGATGCGGTAGTTCATCAGCCATTCCCACCAAATGGTAGGAATATCATCCGTACTGATGGTGACATTACGCTCTAGGTTGAGTCGGCAGCGTTGTAAGTAAAGCTGGGCTGCATTCAACGCTTCCTTAACATAGGATATTTCAGCACAGCCGCTCATCTCGACATCAATTAGTAAATATTCGTAAAGCCTGCGTGGATCTATAATATCTGTGTATTGTTTCCCCAGCTGCCAGATAGCGATGTTAAGCAAGGCATTCCGTTTTTGCTCTTCGAGGGGGTCGTTCAACTGTTTGTAGGTAGTCGGCCACGCCTCATCAGTGGTCTGGGCTTTGACGGACTGTAAGAGTTTACTGGCTAGGTTAGTATACTTGTCCCAAGTGTCGGCTGTGGCTGCTTGCAGTTTACTAAGCTGCTCTAGGAAGTAAACATCCACCCCTAAAGCCTCGCTGATGTCGAAAACCTGCTTGAGTTGGTAAAGTCCGGCAACAGTCTTGCAGGCATTTCCTTGACCAAAGAGCTTGTGGCACATATAACGGCACTGCTCTTTATTCCAACCGGTTACAGTTGAGAGTTTGGCCATTAATCGATCCATCGTTCGTGGGTTGTCTGCCCAAACCTCGACGAAGTAATTTACCAGTCCGTTTTTGCGATCGCCAAATGCTGCGACCAGTTTTGTCAATTCATAGATATTTCTGACATTGGTGAGGGTAAGCTGCACCGATTGGGATGGGGTAGCAGCGGGATTGGGTGGCGTGATACCATAGGCTTGGGAGTGTTGGAAGATGTTGGCAATCTCTGGGATCGATAGGTTGAAGCCTTTTTGGAGCATGAGATACTGGGAGATAGCTCCTAAAAACTGAGTCACTCGAGCGGGGATGGTTGTATCTTTGGCGATCGCAGCACGTATAAAATCGTTCCAGATGTTGGACTCGTTGAGCCACAGCTGAGTCCCGTTGATGAGGACAATCATGATATCGGCTTTAATGCCAAAGAATGCACTGAGCTGTTCGGTAAATCTCTCGCTCTGTTCTTGTCTCTGTTTGATCAATTTGGAGAGGATATATTGTTTGTTTTCCTCCGTTGGCGGTCTGATCGTAAATTTTGGTAGTTCGTTGACATCTTTTAGCGCTTTGAGGACACGTCCAGTCTTATCAATAAAACCTTGGCTGAGCAGAAATGCATAATAGGCTTCAGAGTCTTCTTGGGTAATGTCCTGGTTCTTGAAGGCATCCTTTTGTACTTGCCGCTGTTTAATCAATTTGGAGAGGATATATTGTTTGTTTTCCTTCGTTGGCCGTCTGATCGTAAATTTTGGTAGTTCGTTAACATCTTTTAGCGCTTTGAGGACAAGTCCAATCTTATCGATAAAGCCTTGGGTGAACAAGACTGCGTAATAGGCTTCAGAGGCTTCTTGGGTAATATCCTGATACTTAAAGGCATCCTTAGACAACAACGCTGTCTTTATGATCGGCTCTAAGGCGCTTAAGAAAGCGGGGGTATTTTTGGGATCGTACCCCGTGTTCACATACACGCTAGGAGTTTGGTTGCAAATGTAGTTGATATCATAGACAGTTAGTCCTGAATCCCTGATCCAGCTAACAGATTCCGCGATCGCGAGTACATCATCCCGGTCTAATATCTGTTTAATCCTTGTGACCTCTTCCCCAGCAATAGTGACTTTCTCGGTCAGTTCCAGCAGGTGAAGTAGCACTAGATAATCAGGTACTCCCATACCTAACTGTTTGGGTAGCATGGTATGTCGGTAAAGAACCGAGAGGTTGGGTACGCTGAGTTCGATCGTGGCTATAGTGCCAAAAGCCGCGATCGCCACTGCTGTAATGTCATTGTCAGCGGCGGGTATGCTCGCTGCGATCGCATTTGCCCTTTGCAATTCTGTTTCCAAGGGTGGATCTGCCTCGGCAAGCTTCTTAAATTGATCGACACTGACAACCCACTTTAATAAATCATCTTGGTAAAGTGGGTTGACATAGCTGGTACTTGAGTCCGATATCTTGGGATGATACCCTTGACCGTCGGTAGCTTTGAGCAAAGCCTGATTGTTGAATATCTTATCAAACGGTGCCTCAGACTGTTCACCATCCCCCACTCCAATGGTCTTGATGTCAAACCAAAGGCTAGTCAACAACTCTAGGGGTAAATCGTACTTATCTATCAGCTTTTTGATTTTAGCCAGTTCTATGATGTTCTTCTCCTCTATTTCAGTTGCACCAAGAGAGGTTAGAACCCAATTGAGGTCGCTATAAGACCAACCTAATGCTTTTGCCAAACGGATAAAGCGGTTGATCCTATCAAGAGTTTCGATCGATAGATTTTCAATTTGCTCGTATTCATTATCAGGATCGCTGGTATTGATCGAGATGCTAAGGTATTGCTTATCCTCCAGCACGTTATTGATAAAAAAGCCGTGGGGGATGATGCCTCCTGTAGCAGGTGTGGAAGCATTTCTGGTTCCATTCCAAGCCTGATCTTCCCACGCTCTTCCGTACCCGTGACTCCACTTACCTGTAAATCCTGAACCATCTAAGGCAAAGCTAAACTCAAAGCTACCGGCATCATTGGGAGGTTGTTTTGTCCCTTCCATCCAATGCCCCCGAACGATCCACTGCCCAGTTTGCTCGTCTCGGCTGATGGTTCCTTGCAGCTCGCCGTTTTTATAATCGTAGGTTCCTGTGACGCGATCGCCAACTTGCTTGAGGGTAAGTTTTGTTCCAAAAGCATTGGGCGTATAGTCCCCTGATACATCAAAGATTTCTTGAGCACTGAGGTTTTGAGAGAATAGGTTTTCCACCTCTTGGCGAGAAAGACCAGTCTGCGTCATAAAGGTTTCCAGCTTGTTCAATCCTTTAAGATCACTCTGGGTAAGATCAACAAGTCCATAGTTTTTAGAGACCTCTGCGGACAATTGATTCTTGTCTGTTGTCGGCTTCAGGTTATTCAGTTGCTCGAAGGATAGATGGAGGTATTCCCGACTCGTCTCAAGACTGAAGGAACCCGAAGGATCGAGAGCCTGGTAGATCTCAGACAGGGATATCTGTTGCGTCCCCAAATAGGTTTGGATTTGCTGGAGTGGCAGGTTAAAGGGCAGGTTAAAGGGATAGTAGGTATTTTTTGCTAAGGTGAGCCACACATTATTATTGAGGAGCTTGCCATCCTTATTGAGGAGCTTGGCTACGGTTTGTTCTAGGATCTCATTGACAATCTGTAAGTATGGGACTAGATCGTTCGTTTTAGCACAGGTTAGTGGGATTTGGGCTAGGTCGGGACGGCGATCGAACAGTTTAAGGTCGTGGGGGATGTTATCCTTATTAGGTACTGTAATCGCTTTATCAATAATTCTAAGGAGATCGACTAAATAGGCAGCAGGACCAAAGATTGATTTACATTCCTCACATTGGCAATAGTTCAGGCTGCCGAAAATCTGCTGATAGCTGGAAAGGGATTCAAAATAGGTGGGAATACTCTCTGATACATGATTTACGTTCATGGCTCTGAAATGGCGCGAACCGGCCACACTTGCCACATTAGCGTAGAGGTGCATGGTTTTAGATTTGACATGAGCCGCCGCTAAATAGATTTGTTTGGCCTTAGCATCCCCGTCAGTGCCCAGCTTTGACCCATAGTCTTTGATAAACTGGGTCTGGCTTAGGGCTGTAATTTTTTGCGCTGAGTCTAGACCATCGTTGAGGAGAATCTCAGCCGTGTTGACATCTGGATCGAGTCGCAGCAAGCGTTGATAGGCTTTCAGCTTGTTAACTGTTTTGTCTAGGTCTGGCTGGGCAATTCCAGCAGTTGTTAATTGAATTTTTAATTGAGATAGTTCTGTTGTGTTATGAAAGTCAATAGTTAGAATATCAAAATTGGGATTTTGAGCGTAGAAGCTATCGAGATTGGGATCTGAGATTTTGAGAGTTGTCATTTTAGTTTCCTGGTTTTTGTTAATTTAGTTGTTTTTATTCAGTTATGTCTGGGAAGTGGATGTGTTGGGTTTCGTGTCTTAAACCAAGAGACAACGCGATCCCCAACTGCTTCAACTGCTACCCCAGCTCCTAAGAGTCCTACGGAATACCGTTTGGGTAAAAGGCGGGATATTCCAGCAGACGCGAAATTACCAGCAGAGAGCAGGCTATAGACCCCTGCTTTTTTGTACTCCTCATCTCGGAAAGCGCTATAGGCCTTGAACGCATCGGCAAAGCCTCCCCTTACGCCAGCCAGTTTATGGTCGCCAGCGCGCAGTGCATGGGCTTCCGCCACAAACAACGCATTGCCAAAAAGATTAGCCACATTTCGATCATTGACTCCACGCTTGTGCATGTCCATCACAGACGCACCAATGCCGGCAATACCGCCCCACCTTGCCGAGCGTTCGGGTAACTTCCAACCATGAACACGCAGCTGAGCTGTTTTTGGAAAAGAATATTGCCAGTGGGCAACCTTAATAAAAGGCTGGTGTTTGGGATCAACAGCATGCTCTAGTACTTCTGAGCTGGCATTAAGAAGGGCAGAATTATAACTGAAATTTTTTAAATTTTTACGGATCTTCTCAACATCATACTGTTGCGCCGTTCGATCACCTGGAGGGAGTGCTCCTACAAGCTTTCCTGCCCATTGATCCCGCCAGACGGTTCCGGCGAGGTGAGGTGGTTTGGATGTTGAATGTGAGGAAAAGGGTTTTGCTTGGCTAGGGGAAGAGAGGTTTGGGTGATTAGAGGAAGAGGATGGATGCTCTTTCTCAGGAGGAGTAGCACTTTCTCCAGTCTTATCTACAAGACTTAGCGGATTTCCCCCCACAAACTCATACAAATTCAGCCCATCCACCGTACCCGCCGGATCTGGCTTCAACCACCTTCCCAACCAAGGCACATAATACCTCGCCCCGTAATAGTAAAGCCCAGTGCTATCATCCCTTTCCTTACCGCTATAGCGATATTCCTTCAGCTTCACCTCCTTCTGACTCTTACCAGCAATAAATGCCGTTCCCCCATAAGGAAAATACTCCTCATAACTGATAATCTGGGCATCCCCATCCACTTCCAGAGAAACCGAACCGAGGTGATTATCCAATTGATAGCGAAAGCTTCTACTAGTTCCTGCTTTGTCAACTTCCCGTTGCAAATCATCCTGTTCCCAGTAATGGATAATTGCCACACAGGTTTTATCGTCCATCACCCTCAGAGTTTGCCGTTTTAGGATAGTTGTTTCACCAGTTTGGGTTTGATTCTGCAAGCGTTTGACTTCATAATTACCCAAATATAGTTTTGATTCCTTCTGAATTACTGCACTACCATTTACCAAACGCTCCGACATCTTGCGTGTTCTTATGTCATCACTGTCGTAGGTGTAATAATCGCTATCATCGCTCTGATTTGGACGTTCGATAATGACCGCTTTAACTAAATTTTCACAGCAATTAAACGTCAAGTTAACCGTACTATTACCATTGAGCTGTTGCTGGTTGCCAGAACGGTCATAAGTAATATCCAGTGACTCACTAAACCCGTTTTTACTGCTAACCGTTTTTAAGCGATTGGAATTCGGCATAATTTCCTGAGTGCGTGTCCAGGGTTTAGCTGCTGTATGGGTAGTTTTAATCAAATTTCCGGCATCATCATAGGTATAACTTTCTCGGTAGGTCTCCAACGCATTACTATCACTAAGAGGGATAAACTTACTCTGCTTAAAGTCCCCATCCTTGTCATTATTTTTATGAGTCCTGGCATTAATACCTGGATGCTGCCTGCCATTTGCCTGAATCAGACGGTATAGGGCATCGTAAGTATAATCAGAAAGGGGTTCGACCTTTTGATTGTTGTAGAAAACCGTTTCATAGGTTTTATCGGTGGTACGAGTGATATTCCCCACTGGATCGTAGGTATAGGTAATATCTTGAATGACAGTCTGGCGATCTTTTCCTGTCTTATCTTTGCCCGGTCTAGTGCTATAAAGTTTGATTAAATGCAGGGTGGTATTTTCATAGGTATAAGTTGTCTTCACCCCACTTTCATAAGCCATCTCGGTCCTTTGTCGGTTCGCATCATATTCAATGTGGTTGATAACGGGCTGCGATGTGCCATCTTTGAACTTAACGGCGACTTGATCGAGCAACCCTTCCTGATTGTAAGTATTTGTGGTGACCGAACCATCAGGGGTGGTTTCTGAGACCAACTGTTGTATCGCATTAAAAGAGAACTGAGTTTGATAACTTATGTCTTGTCCTTGCTGATCTTTTTCCAGATTAACCTGTTCATCCCAATTGATATAATCCTTATAGTCCTGAGTGAATGTCCGGGTTGTTTCCAGAAGATGTCCCTGAAAGCTGTAATTGCTATTGACAATTACCCCAGATTGATCCTGAAGTTGGTAAAGTTTTCCCCGCAAGTTGTGGTTTTCTGCTTGGGGTTGTGTTTCTCCGTAGGTGAAGGTTTCTACTAGATTATCCGTCGCAACAGTACCATCATGCTTGATTCCTTTGACCCTAATTTTTAACTTTCTTTGTAAGCGGTCATAATCAATCACCTGCTCGTAGTTGCGAGGACTCAGATTCCATAATAAATTGCCAAAAATATTGTTCAAACTCAAGTTAAGTCCTGCATCTGTACTATCTGTAGCAGCAGGGCTTGAATGTTGTTTAGCCTTTTCACCATCTGTATCTGCATCCGATGTGCTATCTGTAGCAGCAGGGCTTGAATGTTGTTTAGCCTTTTCACCATCTGTATCTGCACCCGAAGAATTTTGTTGTTTTACCTCCATTGTATATTGATATTTGAAATTATAATAAGCCGTTTCGTTGGCAACGTTGGAATAATAAAGTCGCGGATCGATGGATTCTATTTCCCGTCCCTGAATATCGTGCTTGTGATAGGACGTTAAACAATTTTGCTTCAATAAATTGAGAATATCCTCAGCAATTTGTTTGTATGTATCGCCCAAATCGTCTATAAATGTGACTTTAAATCCCTTGGTATAAGGTTTAAACTTGTTAGTTAACCACCCGATCCCATTAGCATCGGTAGCAACATACCCCTTGTTAATTAAGACATTCCACACCTCTGTTGACGTAATAGAACTGTTAGCGACAATTGCTTTAAACGTATCCTCTGACACTGCACCTAGATTATTTTGAATCTCCAGAAACGGATGACCTAAGCTATCCAACACCAGGATCGACGGGGTATTGTAAAAGGCAGCAGCCTTATCCAGAGCATTCTTTTCATTCTTTTGTGCTTCTGTGGGAGTAGCTGGATACTGAGCGATAAAATCTTGGTAGTAAGTGGAGTCTTTTACTGTGTCATTCTCATCGTAGTGCTTGGTTTCCCAAGGCGTGAATTCCACCTTTGAGAAAAAGCCCTTGGGCGTATCGATCCTGATTTCCCGTAACAAGGGGTCATACAGCATAACAGTAGGTGGCGGCACCAGCTTTTCAGTGACAATTTCCTCCTGGCTTTCATATAGTGCCGTGTTAGAAAAATAAGGTAGATACTTTTCGGCCACCTTCCCCTTATTGTTGTAAACTGTCCGCCCAGAAACGAGCCAACGATTATCAGTTTCTCCCTCTACGGGTTGACCATTCCCATCTCGCCGTAAATTACCCTGATCGTCCCGCTGGATGGCTTTTCCTGGCTCAACCAACTGCTTTGCTTCGATCGCCCTGTCAAAGCCATCGGAATAACCAACCGCAACCTGAATCACACTTTGCTCTCCCGGTTGCAGATCGCTGACATGGGTTTGCCGCGTCAAACCGATATAACTGGCGGGTTGTTGGTTATTCTGCCAAGCAGAGAGGTTGTAGTAAAAGAAAGTCGTGGCATCTTGCAGATAGTCAGCTGGATTAGCAAGAACCCCCTCAAAACTGGCATCAGTGCGCACCTGATAGTTGAGCAAGTCCCCATCTCCAGTTCTAGCAATCCCAGCAGATGCTGTTTTGAAGATAGACGTGGCAATAACCTTCCTTAAGGGATCGAACCGCACCTGATGAATCACTTGATTGATATCTGTCAGTTGCCAAGGGCTAAGGGTCTGGTAATCGATCGCTGCGGTAGTAACATTCTTTTCGGTATCAGTGATATACGCCTCTGTATTCACTGGCACCAGGTAGTAGGAATCGTAAGTTACAGTTGTTTTAGCCTGTAGCCCATCGGTTTGGTTGGCTGCTTGAGCAAAATCATTAGCTGTCTGATGGGGCAGGTAAAACCCTTCACCTTTTAGGTAATGCTGCACCAGACCTTTATTCCACCAGTAGCGGTTCTCTAGGAAATATCCCCCCTGATGGCTGATAATGGTTTGGTCTAGCTTGTCGCTATAGACTGCTTGCCGCCATTGGTCGGAAAAAACAGCCTGTTGGTGGTGGTGCGCCAAAGCCTGGGCTGTAATTTGTCCCAGAGGTAGCACGGTATCCTGGGTCTGGTTCCAGAAATAGGACTGCTCCCAAGAGAACAGGCGAGTTTGTAGAATGTTAGGACTGAATTCCACCCCATAGGCAATCTGATTATTCAGGGCTTGATCAACCTGCGGTTGAATCCCTGCCAAGGTAAAATACTGTTGTCCCTGCAAATCCAAACCCTGAATTTCCAGAGTTTTCTGTTCGTAGGGAATGTCCAGCAGCCTAAAATCAGTGGTTTCCTCAATAAATTCCCCTAACTGCACCGTTGCCTTCAGTGCAGCCTGTTCAGAATATATCTTGACATTTGGGTCTTGAGGAGTGCGCCTGCCGTAAGTAACGGTACAAGCTTGCTTGACATTACCGAAGTCCGTAATCTCCAGCACAAACTCATGGTGGATGCGCGGGTCTTGGGGATTGCGCTCATAATGATAGGTCAGGGTTTCTAGAGCATGGACAAAATACACCCCGTATTTATTTTCCCCTTGCGGTTGCAGCAACCTGATGTTGTAATTCGTCTCAGTAACGGTATAGGGATTTTGTTCTAGGTCAGAACCATCTAGACCGTACACTTCCTCCCGTAACACTGTCCCTTTTAAGGCTCGGTGTACTTCTCGCCATGCTGCCCCATCGGGCTGATAATCTGGGTGTTGCCTCTGGTAATCTCTGTAGTCAAATCTACTGTCAGGCAACAGATAAGCGTCCCCATCCCCTTGAAAATATTCTCGTTCGTATTGTCGTGAGAGTGGACTTTCTTGTAGCCATGCCCCAGTGTGATACCAAGTCTTAGTCAGTATCGGTGGCACGTCCGTTGGTTTGGCATTGACCGATAAGGTTTCCGCATCCCGTCGTTCCACCATGCCAAAGCCGCGAAACTCCCGCTCAACCTCATCATAGTAGCCGTGATGGTAGCTGTAGGTACTAACTAGTTTTGTCTCAGAAATCAGGTCGAAACTTTCCGTCTTCTCCACCACCAGCACCGGAAAGGGCAGATTGACAATCCAGGGAATCCCATTCCTCTTATCTGCCAGGTAAAACTTGGTAGAACTACTATAGGTAATTGTCGATTTTGCCCCCAGATTATTGTCCATCTCGTTTAACAAGTAGGGCTTCTGGTTACCGCTAAAGTCATAACACCAGTGGTGCGGTTGGGGATGATTTTCACTAAAGACTAAACAGGTGGTGCCATTGCCGCGAACATCAGCAAAACTGATTTGATTTAATCGATCCCATTTCCTAGGCAGGGGTATAGTCACGGCTTCGCTGAAAGAATTGCCGCTTTGATTAAGAAAAACCTCCACCCGATCAGGATAGACATAGATCAAGTCTGCTGTCCCAGACCCATCCAAATCCTCTAAAAACAGCCTCGAAGCATCCAAATCTTCAGCAAATCTAGGGGCATTCTCCAACTGTACCGGTTTGCCAAACCGCCCATAGCCCAGGCTAGGCCAACACTCGACTTGCCCATTAGTGATGCGGACGAGGTGCTGCATCCCCGTGCCAAAGATATCAGCAAACTGTACCAATTGATTAGCTGCCCTGCGTTTGGGCAAAGGCAGTCCGTTTTCCCGTTGGCGGATCAGGGGGGTCCCAAAGCCATCTTTACCCTGGGAAGGATAGACCCAAACGCGATCGCTTTCTACCAGCACAAGGTCTGCCAAGCTATCTCCCGTTACGTCTACTAAATAATTATCCGGGTTGGAAAAGTCATTGGGAAAGGAAGGAAAAGTCTGGAAATTCTGCCAACTGTTATCCGGCTTAGCTTCGTAATACCCCGCGTAAGTTGGGGTGTTGACCACTAGTTCCAGTTGTCCATTCCCGGTCAGATCCATCAATCGCTGGTCAATGTCCTGCTGCTGACTTTCAATGGGGAACTGGCTGGGGCTTTTTGGGGGAGCATAGCGCACTGTCTTCGTTGCTCCCTGGTTATTTCCGTCCCCTTCCGCTTCCCAATAGAGGGTCGTTGTGCCGTCGCTGTAGAGAATGCCTGGAATCCCTTCTCCATATAAATCGATCAGCTCGTAATTTGGCAGCAGGTTCAATCCAGGTAAAGAGTCACCATTTTCTTCTACCAGAGGCTCAAAAGTCTGTGCAGTCGGTTGAAAATCAGTGTATTTGAACCCTAAAGGCGGCAACCCCTTCGTTTGATATTTGCCGTTCTCATGGCGATAACCGATCGACTCAACTGCCTTCAGCAGAGTCACCATAGGGGATTCTTGATAGTGAAAGCGAGTAGCATGAACGAGAATCGGTTCACTGCCCAATTCCTCAAAACGATGAAGCATCAAGATGTGGCGGCACAGTCGGTGAGTGCGGATTTCAAAACCAGCATGATAAGTCGAAAATGGATCTTGGCGATTTTGCCACTGATGAACTGGGGTATACGGCATTGAATTAGTTGGGCTAATATCGTACTCGCCGTAGTCAAAAACAACTTCAAAATGCCAGTTTACTGGTTCGACATCTTGACCCTCAACTAGGGGAGAATCGCTCCCATATTTGATTTTTTCTATATATTTATTAGCCGTTTGCCTGCGGTTTGCCTCATAAATAGCATTAGGAACATTATCAGTATTTTCTGGCTTGTATTGATAAACAATATAATTTCCCTTGGCATCAAACGTTTCTTCCAAGAGCCATTGAAAAACGCGGCTAGGATGATCTGGATCAAAGATTCTCGCCTGGTCTGTTTTGCCAAAAATACTGGTTACATTATCTTTACTAACCGTCCGCCAATAGAAATCCCCCGTCTCCTGGTTAATCCACCGTTCAATTTTGGCAAACAATCCTTCTACTCGCGGACGATAAGCAATAACTTTATAGTTGATAGATTCAATAGTTATCGTGGGCGGTTTTCCAGGGAAAGGCTCTAAATCTTCAGCATTGGAGATCAGGAATATATCCGTCTCATCGTATTTAGGAATCCCTTTGGAAGTTTTGCGGGAAATATTAGGAATAGCTACACTAAACCCCAAACCAAACGTCCCGTTTCCCGAACCCGAACTATACTCAATACTCAACTGCGGTTCAAAACCCCGGCAAGGAGTTGTCGGAATCGGAATAGATAAGGCAGCAGTTCCAGTAAACTCGTTAGCCTGAAACGTTTCTCCAATTCCCTGAATAGCTCCACCGCCTTTAGGTAAAGACAGTTGGGTTGTGGTTATATTGCTATTTTTCATAACACCTTGATCACCGAAGTCATGCTTGGAAACTATTTGCCTAGAGGGAACTCAGGTTATCTGCCCTAGCTCCTGAGTTTCCCTCAAAAAGACAGTATTAAAACTGACAGCACAAGCCCTTAAAACCTGTTTTAAAACTTTTAGCTCAGCCAATAGATCATAAGATTGATCCTAAGCTGTTATGGATTAAAAATGCCTAACAGCAAGGCAGAAGCGATCCGGCGCGGTCTTGGGGGTTTCCCCCATGACCGCGCCGCATCAAGACAGGGAAAAGAGTTTCAGTTTTTTTCCTGATTTAATAAAGCGATGCAGCGCGGTCTTGGGGGTTTCCCCCATGAGCCACTGCATCAAGACAAGGTGGTTTAAATGCGCGACAGCTTAGCCCCATAAAGCATTAGTAATCTATTACTAATCTTTGCTCATGCACTGTCAACAATTGCTCTCAACAATTGCTCTCAACAATTGCTCCCAGCACGCTCCCCCATGCTGTCTACCAGAATGGTGGCCTGGGAACCGTTGTCCTTCTCAAGGCACAGCTTGTTGAAAGCAGTTATAAAATTGACTTGATTACTTCCGAGATCGCAACTCGGCGAAGGCGTCGGACGATCTTGGCTCTGGGTATAAGTCTCAAAAGCAATTGGCACTAGCTATTGCTGATGTCAGTGCCTTTGTTGGGGAATCTTCCGGTTGGTTGGCTATAGTTCTGGCTCTGAACTTTACCTGCGCTCCTTTGAAAACAGGCTTTTTTAGATCCAACCTTCCTTAGGTTAGCAACTATTTTTCGACAAAGATCAGCTTCTTAACAAAACCTTACACAGTTCACTGAATTTTAACCAGGGTCAACCCAGATCAAGGTACTTGACAAAATTAAAGACTTGTCTGTTAGTTAATCTCTAGCGTTGACAAATGAATGGTAAACAAAGATGATCGTTGTTGACCTTAACAAAAACCCCTATATACTTGATTACCTCTTGCCTCTTTTCCCCTCCTGGGAGCCAGGGCTGTTTCATTCTTTGGAATAAATTGTCAGGTCAATCCTGTGAAAGGAAGCTGGGGTTAGGAGGGGCAAACCAACTAAACTTCGTAAGTTCTAAAGTGTCTTTTTTCCCTTACTGGAAGTGGCCGAGAATGTGATCGCGTAGCGTGACCAAAGGTCAATCGCTTCGGTGATCGCTTGGGTGTAATATCAAGTCTGGTTGAATACCCATAATTAAGGGGCGGGGGCGCGGGGAGATGGGGAGATGGGGAGATGGGGAGATGGGAAGATGGGGAGATGGGGAGATGGGGAGATGGGGCAGGTTTTTATTAAGGGTAATTATCCTGACAA
>NZ_JAAHIG010000158.1:0-19189 GCF_010692305.1 Moorena sp. SIO4G3
TGGGAATAGGGAGTAGGGAGTAGGGAATAGGGAGTAGGGAGTAGGGAATAGCTATGTATGGCTTTATTACTTTCTAATACTGCTAATAAAAAACCGTAGTTTTACCTACCAAAACCGTTAATTAATTATCATAAAAAAAACGCTTTAAAAGAAATTACTTAAATCATAAAAATGATTAAAAATGCCATCAATTATAAAAAAGTAAAGATATAATTTATAAAAAGGCGTTACTGATTAATGGTAAGCTATCAGCTATCAACTATCAGCTATCAGCTATCAGCGAACAGCGATTAGCGCACGCTAATTGAGGTGCTTTTGAATAAGCGATGCAGCGCCGCCAAAGGGGGTTTCCCCCATGAGCGACTGCATCAAGACAAGAGGTAAGGATTAGTTTAATCTGAGTTACGTCTTTTGAATAAAATAGGTGTCAATTTTCGGAACCCCTACTCCCTACTCCCTACTCCCTACTCCCTACTCCCTACTCCCTACTCCCTAAAACCAAAGATTTTTTACTTAACCCCAGAATAACGCCCCCTAACAGTTGTATTTAGTCCTAAAGTCAAAATAAAAATGTCTAGCGATTTGCGACTTCGTACTCTCAAACCTCAATATGAACAACTTTTTGCTACTTGTCAGCTCAGACGAAGCTGCCTAGAACCAACTGGCCGCATTGGTCAAGAAATCCTCCAACGGCAAGGAGACTACGGATTAGTAGAGCGGCAAACAGGGGTGCCTTGGTGGTTTGTCGGAATTTTGCACTATCGAGAGCTGGACTTTCGAGACGCTCACCTGCACAATGGCGACTCTTTGAGTAATAGCACGATTCGCTACCCACAAGGACGACCGACTGCTCCACCAGCTAACGGACAACAATACACCTTTGTTGAGAGTGCCATTGATGCACTGCGCTGGAAACAATTCCACACTGCCAAAGACCACTCAATTGGCGCAATGCTATGGGGGTTTGAGCTGTGGAATGGTTTCCGTGATGCTAAGGGGGGGAATAATTCCGAGTACCTCTGGAATGGCACCAATCACTTTAGTAGCTCACAGCATTGGAATCAATGGCTGGTAGGTAACAGTGTAGATTTTTATGGTCAAGGGCACAAGATAGGAGCAGCAGCCATTGTTTGGTATCTGTATTACCAAGGAATGCTCGATCAACCGTTACAGTTTGCCAGTCCACAACCTTCTGTTAATTGGCAACAGCCAAGCAACACCGGATCGATTCAGTTCCTGGATCTGCTCAGAGGTTATGGGAAACTGCCTCATCAAGATGCAGCACTAGCTTGGCTGCAACAACAGCAGTCGCCATCAGTGCTAACTGAATTTGCTCGTCGCTGGCAGGATGATGCTGATCGCAAATTAGTTTCTGTGGGGAAGTCTGCTGTTGTACAACTCCCCAATGGCACTCAGTTACCGACTAATGTTGTACTTCAGCAAGAATCTAGGAAACCAGAAAGTCGAGGCACTTTGCCACAGACAGGGGTTAGGCTAAGAGTACTGAGCGATACTTTGTTTAAAACAAGTACCCAGCAGTCCTATCAGCTGAAGGACTCAGAAAAAGTTTTCGTAAAGGCAGACACGGAGTTTGAGATTACATCGGATCAGCTCGCGGAGAATAAGCATATTCAGATAGTCCTGGCCAATGTTGCGTTAGGAACACCACCAAGAAAAACCTGGTACGTCTTCTGTGACCATGTTGACATTGAAGGGACTGAACCCGATAACGTACCTAAGGATGAACAACAATCAGAGTTAATTAAGATTAAGTCTGACAAGACTGGTCCAATTCAATTGCCTGGATATGACAAAACGTTTTATTTATCGGAGGCGATTATCACTGGTGGTAACTTTAGTTGGGCAGAGGCAACTAAAAATGGTACCCGCATTCCTACGCACAAAAGTATAGTGGAGGACATTATCAGAATTGCTGAGGTCATGCAAGAAGTTAGGGAATACTTTGGAAATCGCCCCATCCTGGTTAACTCTTGGTATCGCGACCCAGTAACCAATCGCCAAGTTGGTGGTGCTACACGCTCTCGTCATCTTTCTGGGGATGCTGTGGATTTTGTGGTTGAGGGGATATCGCCAATGTCGGTGAATAAACGTCTGGATTCCTGGTGGGGTTCCCGAGGTGGTCTAGCCAGTGCCAGTTCTTTCACCCATATTGATGGGCGAGGGTATCGGGCCAGGTGGAGTTATGGTTTTTGATATAGCGCTACAGGCAAGGGCAAGAGGCAAGAGGCAAAAGGCAAAAGGGATAGATTTTGATTTCATATTTATTTTTGCCAGAGGTCTAATAGGAGTAGAGTGGGCATCCTGCCCGCCCGACAATTGAAACAGGCAAGATGCCCGTTCCACCCCTGATGCCCCCCCGACAATGGAAACAGGCAAGATGCCCGTTCCACCCCTGATGCCCCCCCGAAAATTGAAACAGGCAAGATGCCCGTTCCACCCCTGATGCCCCCCCGACAATGGAAACAGGCAAGATGCCCGTTCCACCCCTGATGCCCGCCCGAAAATTGAAACAGGCAAGATGCCCGTTCCACGGCTGATGCCCGCCCGACAATTGAAACAGGCAAGATGCCCGTTCCACGGCTGATGCCCCCCCGACAATTGAAACAGGCAAGATGCCCGTTCCACCCCTGATGCCCATTCCACAAAACCTTAAAATCATTCCATTTTCAAGCAACACCGGTTTTTAGGTGCGTCACTCGACAGAAGTTTCCACAGGAATTATACTTAAGCTGTTCAGGATTAGCTGTTCAGGATTTAGATTGGGATACCTAAATTGATCAAAGGGAACAGGTAAAAACCAATTTAAATGGGCATCAGCTTCACAAAAATTACTATTTATTAGTTTTTTTTAAATAAAATTAATAAATAGTTTAACTATAAATAAATTTTCAAAGAAAATTAAAAAATCAGATCACGTCTCATCGACTACCCAATCATACTTATTGGTAATTTTAGCGTTTTTATGCATACTAGGTTCGGTTGAGCCAATAATAACTTATGTAAACATAAAGAAATAATTAAGTAAAATTAAAAAATCAGATCAAGTCTTATAGACTAGCTTCTGGTGATAATTTTGTGGTCAAAAAATAAAATAATTATTTGACCAACTAAACTTGAACCGAATTACTTGTAGTAGATCAAAATAAGCCAATTAGTAATGACTTTTACTATTTGCCTTAACTAAGCAGTAAAAGTCTGTGGATTTCTGATTTAAAAGAAATCCGAGTATTCTAATAATGCTTATTTTTTGAGTTAAGTCAATCAGATCAAAAAGAGGCGGCTGTTCTTGAAAAGATCGGCAATACTCAGAAAATATAAATATATAGTTTGTATAGTTGTTCTAGAGGGGGTGTCTATGATAGGTTTTTCAAACGAGCTGTAAATTCTTAGATTGTCGAAAAAGCCAAGAGGTAAGAGGTCAGAGGTCAGAGGCATGCTAGCAATAGGCATGCTAGCAATAGGGGCAAGGGATCCGGATTTTTTGAGTCTTATAAAATAAGACTTTGTAAATTTACATGTCAAATTAAAAAATGAAAATGCTATAGAAATTTTACTTATCGGGGTAAATCAATGAATCAAACCTTATTAAGTGGTTTGGACAATAGTGATATCGACTGGCTAGTTAGTGTTAGTGAAATAGAACAAGTCAATAGTGGTCAAGTATTGAGGCAAGGTGATAAGTCTATAAAGACTCTTTATCTTATTATTGAGGGGAACCTAAAAATATCTTTGCCACAGGGTACGGATAATCTGCTCCATCAGGCATTTACACTCTTGGAAAAGAGTAATGTTTTAGAACAGGAACTGATCAGCGTAACTACAGGAGAGCTGATAGGAGAAGATTTACTGTTTCAGAGTGAGTTACCTTCAAGTAAGGTGATCGCTCAGAGTTCCTCTCGGTTACTGGCTATTCCCCAAAAAGAATTACAGGAAAAACTAGAGAAAGATTTAGCTTTTTCGGCACGGTTTTATAAAGCCATTGCCATTTCACTTTCTGAACGACTGGTAAAGCTGAGGGACAAACTTCGCTCAAAACGATTGAGAAGACGAACAAATGCAAGCAAAGAAGTGCTTTTAGCATTTGGGGAGCTAAATGATAGTGATATTGATTGGATGATTAAACATGGAAATTATCAGACAATAAAAGCAGACACTCTGCTATTCCAAGAAGGAAGACCGGCTGAAAAGATGTATATTCTGCTTGATGGTTTGGCAAGTGTTACCTTAGCAGAAACTGCCAGAAGTCCTTTGGAAACGGCTTTTGCAGCCCTAGATACTAGTTATAGTGTTACCTCTGAACAAGAGATTATCACCCTTCAGCGAGGAGAAATTCTTGGTGAAATGCCTTTTGGGGTTTCCCAGCTCAGTTCAGTTAATGTTCGCTGTCTTGAGGATTCAAGAGTACTAGCAATTGCTAGAAATTTACTCGCTACTAAATTACAGGACGATATTGGTTTCTCAGCAAGGTTTTATCGAGCCGTTTCCTTATTAGCGATAGAGAGATTTAAAACTACTGTAGAATTACTAGGTTATAAAAGGAGAATTTACAGTAGTGAAAAAACTTTAGCATCTTCTGTTCCCTATGATGATGAAATGAGTGATAACCGCTTAGATAATTTAACCTTAGCTGGCTCTCGATTTAATTGGATGTTGAAACAACTAAAAAAAATGAATACTAATCAAGAGTATTTTATCAAAACAGGATAATTGCGTAGGGTGCGTTAGGGACGGGCTAGGGTGTGTCTTCAAACTTGGAGATCCCCCTAAATCCCCCTTAAAAAAGGGGGACTTTGAGTATGGCTCCCCCCTTATTAAGACTTTGAGTATGGCTCCCCCCTTATTAAGACTTTGAGTATGGCTCCCCCCTTATTAAGGGGGGCTGGGGGGGATCTAAATCTTGGGGAAAACTTTGAAAAGACGCCCTAGCCCTGATTTTCCGCTTCAACGCCTGGTTTTAAAAAGTCCGTCCCGTAACGCACCACCGGGTCAAACAGCAAATATGAGATGCACCCTGTTGTTGAGAACACTATTGATAAGTTAGCTACGCCATAGTAGTTTTGGATGAAATTATATCTATGTCTATTATTGCCATTCACTCTTATCGAGGGGGAGCAGGAAAAACCAACATAACTGCCAGTTTAGCCACCATTGTTGCTAGTCATGGTCATCGAGTTGGAATTGTGGATGCAGACCTCCACAACCCAGGTATTTATGTGTTATTTGGGTTGAATCAAGATCATTTAGGTTATTCTTTAAACGATTACCTATGGAATAATTGTCAAATTACTGAAGCTGATTATGATGTAACGTCCGTGTTAGGTCTTCAAGACCGCTGTCAGATTACTGAAACCGACTATGATGTGATTGCCAAAGGTAAAAAGCCAACAGAAAACTGTTTTCTGTCTTTGGTTCCAGCTAGTATGAAACAAGAAGATATTAGCCGAATGTTGCGAGAAGGCTATGATGTTCGCTTACTGGAAAAAGGGTTTAAAACGTTAATTAATGAACTCAATCTAGATTTTCTGTTTGTTGATACTCATCCAGGTCTGAATGAAGAGGTATTAGTCTCTTTAACCTTGTCTGATACTCTGGTTTTAATTATGAAACCGGATCAGCAGGATTTTCAAGCAACTGGAATTATGTTGGACTTGGCCAACAAGTTAAACATACAGAAAACCTTGCTGGTAATGAATATGATGATTGAATCCTTAGGGATTGAGCGTTTTAGTCATAAAGTCAAGGAAGACTATGGGTTTTCATTAGCTGCAATTATCCCCTGGTCAGAAGATATGATGATGCTGGGCAGTCGAGGTATTTTTTCTTTAGCTTTCCCCCATCATCCACTAACTGAGGTCTTAGAAAAACTGGCTGATAAGATCATGAACTAGCAACTATTTTTATTAATTAGCATTGAGGTAAATTATGCAGATTCAGATGATTGGTCACGCTTCTATATTTGTTGAAACTGAAGATTGTAAAATCTTGATGGATCCGATTTTATGGGATTCTCATGCTGAAGGAATATCAGACATCTGCCCAAAAAGGAAAGTGTTCCATGACCAGATTCCAGCGTTTGATATTTTGATTATCTCTCATCGTCATATAGATCATTTTGATATTCAATCCCTAGCTTCTCTACCGAAAAATGTTGATGTTTTCATCCCCTACGATAAACTGATGGAAACGTGTTTACGAGATTTAGGATATTCACAAATCTATAAATTAAAAGATTGGGAGGAGGTCAAAATTGGTTCAACTCGTTTAATTGCAACTCGTTCAGAAAATCGTGTTCCTGAATACGGGATGTTATTCACTGATCCTTCAGGGGTTTTCTGGAATCAAGTTGATTCGGCTGTCAACCTTGAAACTATTCGTCAAGTTAAGTCTAAATATCCTCAGATTGACTTTTTTTTAGCAAGTTGGCAGCCGCTGTTAGAGCTAGAACACCAAAATAATCAGCCATCTTCTTTTCCTTATTCTGCTTATGATCAAGAACTAAAAAAGATTAGTTTACTTCAACCGAATTCCCTTGCTCCTGGAGCAAATGGGTTTAAGTTTATTAAGGGTACATCTTGGTTAAATAAAGTCGTTTTTCCCGTTACTAGGGAGCAATTCTGTCGAGATGTAGCGATTGTTTGTCCAGAAATAGGAGAAAATATTTTTCCTTTCAATCCAGGGGATGTCGTTACTTTCAAAAATGGCGAACTTAGCTACATGAAACAAAAGTCTTCTTTTGTGCAAATGGTAGAGGATGATCGCTATGACTTACGTTTTTCTCCTAGTAATATTGGTGATTGCCTGATTGACGATAATCCTGATGACTATGATTTATCGGAGATGAAAGATGTTATCAAGGCAGAAGTTTGCTTCGATTTACCCAAGTTTATCAAAGAAAAGTCAGATTTATTTTTGGAATATCGTCACTGGAAGATAATTTATCAACTAGAAATTGTCTTTCCTTCCGAAACACAACAATATTATTTTGATTTTTCTGAAGACAATATTCAGTGCCATTCAGGTTATAGTCCTCTAGCTCATTTATTTACAACTGTTGCGGCTTCAAATTTTTATGGTTTGATAAAAGGAATTAGAAGTTGGGATGCAGCTAATATTGGCGGCTATTACCGCAGCTTTCAGAAATTATATATACCCACTCCTTATGGGATTATTAAACCAATTGAAGGTAAAAATATATCTTTAGAAGATCCAATTGAGCTACGATTTCCTTACGAAGATATTTTTGAAAAAGTTCGGCAGCATGAAGTGCAAAAATGGAAATATAGTGACGTTAATCCGGAAATTAGTCGGGAGACTCAAACAAAAATGTTGAGGATTGGTAATACTCTAGTTCGGTTACTACAGGAAAATAAGGATAAAACAGTAGAAGAAAATAAATATTTACAGATTGCTTCAGTTAGATAGTTGTTGTTTATGTTTGGAGGAGAGCATCCCAAATTTATACATAAATTAGCTATTTAACAGGGGTTTTAAATCCTTTTTTAATCTACTTATTTAGGAACTAGTCAACTCAGTGAAAGCTTTATAGAGGGGCGATTGTCACCCCTCTATAATACACTTTCGATGAAATTAAACTAGCAAAAATACCTGTATTCAAAATTGAGTATTATACTTCATATCCTGCTTACAGATCACCTGATTTTTTAGATCTTTACCACATAGCACTTACATGGCTATACTACCTCTCTATCCTTGGTAATAAACACCAAGGATAGAGTAATTTGTCTAAAAAAAATCCGTTTAACGATCGATCAATTACTTAATCAATAGTTATTTTTATTTACAAGAAAAGCATTGACTAATTAGTAGTTTATTGTTTTAATAAAACTGGTAGGTTTAACTAACAACTTACCGAACTTACTTAAGGAGAAAAAAAATGTCCATAGAATCAGTATTGGCTTTAATCAAAGCTGCGGAAGCAGATCAGTCTTTAAAAGCGCAATTGGAATCAGCAGAAGGCCCCGAACAGGTACTAGCAATTGCAGTTAGTAAGGGTTATTATTTCACTAAAAAAGAGCTTTTGGCTGTGATGCAAGAGCAGCAATTAGAATTTGCTACAGCTACTATTGAATTCAGTGAAAATGCTAAAGCTTTATTGAAAGAAGTAGAGACTAATCAAGAATTACGGGCAAAGCTCGAAGAAGCTGGTAGTCTGGCTGACATGGTTCAAATTGCCATTGCTCAGGGTTATCAAATCACTGAACAAGAAATGGAATCAGGTCTCGCTTATTTTGAGCAACAAGAAACTGAACTATCTGAAGCTCAGTTAGAAGGTGTAGCTGGTGGTGCGAAAAATAAATCCAAATGTAAAAAATATAATCCAGGGAGTGTTACAATTAATAATAATTGATAGTTCAGACACTTTTATCAGTCAACTCTGAAACTTTTACTTCCTAGTCACTTAATTAAAATTATAAAAGAGATGAATCCTCATTCTATTGTTGTCAGGAGCATCCCAATTTGGCAAATCCATTGCTCAAACTCATGAGAATACTAGGGTTTCAAAGTATAATTGAAAGTGTTATGGGCAAAAATGGGATGCTCCCTTGTTGTCTAGCTAAAAATGTCTGGACTCTTAACTTCATAATAGAGTTAAGAATCCAGACATTTTGAAATATAAAAAAATATTTTAAATAAATTACGAATCAGAGATATTTTTTACTATTTATTGTTTATCAATGAAGTTTTTTTTAGGATCGTTTATTTATATAATGTACAAAATTAAAAAACTTAATAAGTATGGGGAAGTATTTTTTTATCAACATCTAAGTCTTCCGGAGTTCCGTGCCCAACTCAGAGAGCTAAAATCAAAAAGCTCGTTTCTTGCAATTGGTGCTTCTTATTTAGATAAGCCAGTTGGTCTTATTGTAGCTGAAATATTACCAAATAATCGATTAGCCAAGATTCGTTCTCTTTTTGTAACTTCTGCCCACCGTGGTCAAGGAGTTGGAACTTTATTATTAACATCCTTAGAGAAGGAGTTAGTAGTTCGAGGTTGTACAAAAGCAGATTTTTTTTATGAACTGGATATAATAAAGAAGTCAATATCTATTAAACTAGCAGCTTTGTTTGAAAAATGCCATTGGTCTCTAATCAATGTTGATTTAATATATTCCTCAAATTTGAAAAAAATTTATCAATCTGCTTTTATCCATAAAGAAAATTTGCTTCCTTCAGATATGCAAATTTTTCCTTGGAAAGAAATTACTACTCAAGAAAAACTGGTTATTAAGCAAACAGAAAAAGAAAATTGTTGGATTGAAGAAGGCTTAAATCCTTTTAAATATGAGAAAAACTTTGAATCATTAAATAGTCTAGGTTTGCGGTATCGGGGAGTAGTAGTAGGATGGATGTTAACAGAGCGTGTAGCAGTGGATACTATATCTTACAACTGTATGTTTGTTAGAAAAGATTTGCAAAAAATGGGGCGTGGAATAGCATTATTTATTGAAGCAATTAAACGTCAAAAAGAAGCTAATATTCCTAATGGTATATGGTTTGTTAATCAAAAAAATAACTTAATGATTCGCTTCGTTAACAAGTATATTTTTCCTTGTTTAACATCTATTAAAGAAGAAAGAGTGTATTCAAAATTATTACTATAATTATTAAAGTAAAACTTAACTATGTTAACCCTAACCCAAAGTATCAATACTAAAATAAGCAAGCGTGTCCGCACCCCTACCCTCATACAGATGGAAGCAGTAGAGTGCGGAGCAGCATCATTAGGCATTATTTTGGGTTACTATCGCCGCTTTGTTCCCCTTCCTGAATTAAGAAAAGTATGTGGTGTATCACGGGATGGCAGTAAAGCCTCTAGTGTACTTAAAGCAGCGAGAACCTATGGTTTGACTGCTAAAGGGTTTAAAAAGTCATTGGAAAACTTAAAAACTTTAAATCCGCCCTTTATCATATTTTGGGAGTTTTGCCATTTTTTGGTCGTAGAAGGGTTTGGCAAAAATTGCGTTTACCTCAATGATCCAGAAACAGGTCCCCGTAAACTATCGTTAGAAGAATTTAGCCAAGGTTACACTGGAATAGTTCTAGTGATGGAACCTGGCCCAGAGTTTAAAAAAACCGGAAAAAAAACAAGTATATTTTATTCTCTAAAGAATCGTTTACAAACCTCTCAAAACTCAATTATATTCTCTATATTAGTAGGATTAATTCTAACCTTTCCTCGGTTGATAGTTCCTATATTTAGCCAAGTCTTTGTGGATAAAATTTTAATAGAAGATTATCAAGACTGGCTGAGACCGATGTTATTGGCTATGGTGATTACTGCAATTGTTCAGGGACTTCTTGCCCGTCTGCAATTAAAAGTATTACGCCGACTTTTAGTAAAACTTTCGGTTAGTATGTCCGGACAATTTGTTTGGCATATTTTACGCTTACCTGTAGGATTTTATGCTCAACGGTTTTCCGGTGAAATCAGCGATCGCGCTCAACTCAATGATCGGGTAGCAGACGTAATTTCTGGCCGTCTAGCCACCACTGTTATTGATGTGATCATGATGGGGCTTTATGCCCTATTAATGTTTACCTATGATATACTATTAACCACGATCACGATTCTATTTGCCAGCTTTAACTTTATAGCCCTTCAATACTTATCTCGTAATCGGACAGATGCCAATATTAGTTTAGCCCAGGAATATGGAAAAGTAGCTGGTACAGCGATTGGTGGCATTCAATCAATTGAAACCATTAAAGCATCTGGACTCGAATCAGATCTGTTTACTCGATTTGCCGGTTATTATACTAAAGCCCTAAACGCTCAACAAAAATTAGGGCTACAAACACAAATTCTGAATGCACTTCCCAATCTGTTAACCGCCTTAGCTACAGCCTCTATCTTGCTAATCGGAGGCTTACGGGTTATCAAGGGAGAACTAACCATTGGAATGCTAATTGCTTATCAACTTTTAACCGCTAGCTTTCTTAAACCCATTAATGAACTGATTAATTTTGGGAGTACCTTACAAGAATTAGAAGCTGATATTAATCGCCTTGATGATGTACTACAAAATCCTATTGATCAAGAAGCCATCCGTCAGCCCAATCAGTTGGCCACTCCTACCAACAATTATAGTCTAACTTCCGATTCATTTAAATTACAGGGTCATGTAGAATTTCGTAACATCACTTTTGGGTATTCTCGCTTAGAATCTCCCCTGATTGAAGACTTTAATTTAATTATCAAACCGGGGCAAAGAATTGCTTTAGTCGGTAGTAGTGGTTCAGGAAAATCAACCATTGCTAAATTAGCCTGTGGATTATATGTCCCTTGGGAGGGGGAAATCCTCTTTGATGGTATTCCTCGCAGTCAAATTCCTCGTGCTGTTCTTGCCAATTCCTTAGCAATGGTTGAACAGGATATTTTTCTTTTTGCGGGTACAATTCGAGAGAATTTAACCCTTTGGGATACCACCATTCCTGAATCAGATTTAGTTAAATCTGCCACTGATGCTGCAATTCACGAATCAATCCTGTTTCAGCCAAAAGGATATGATGCTCCACTGAGTGAAGGGGGAGCAAATCTCAGTGGTGGACAACGACAACGCCTTGAAATTGCTCGCGCTTTAGTGAGAAATCCTACCATTCTCGTCTTAGATGAGGCAACTAGTGCTTTAGATGCAGAAACAGAATTAATCATTGATCGTAATTTACGACGGCGTGGGTGTTCCTGCATTGTCGTTGCTCATCGCCTCAGTACCATTCGAGATTGTGATGAAATTATTGTCCTGGATAGGGGAAACGTTGTTCAACGGGGAACCCATGAACAATTACGCCAAGAAACAGGAACCTATCAACACCTGATCAGTAGTCATTGAGTGGTAATCCAATCTGAAATAGAAAAAAATGACAGATCAACGTCTTATCTCTTCCAATACACCCTATCAATCCTCTATAAAACACATTTTAAAAATTTATAGCGTTTTTCATAACTATAAGGTATACAGGATTTTAGGCGTTGCTGAATTAAGGAATGAATGCGCGATCATCTGGTTTTATTAAAGCCCCCGTGGGTCCCCCAATTCTGGGGGACTTGTCTTGATGCAGTCGCTCATGGGGGAAACCACGCCAGTTGCTGGGGGAACGGCAGTCGCTCATGGGGGGGACCCCCAAGACCGCGCTGCCTCCCCAAGACCGCACTGGCTCCCCAAGACCGCGCTGCATCGCTTGAGAGTTTTATTCCCCCCAGAATTGGGGGGCTAGGGGGGCGAAACCATACTCATAATCAGCAACGCCGTATTTTTTACCTGTTCCCTGCTCCCTGTTCCCTCTTCCCTGTTCCCTCTTCCCTGCTCCCTGCTCCCTGCTCCCTGTTCCCTGTTCCCTAAAACCCAAGAATTTGTACCTCACCCAATTGCAAACCGCTGTATATTATGTATAGCCAACAATCCCGCAAAATCCAAGGTAATCAACCACTAATACTTAATAACCCTGAAATTGTTTGGATGGTGGTTTCTGGACAAGTCTCTGTATTTGCCACAGAAATGAAGAATAATGAACCAGACGGAAATCGTCATTATCTATTTACTGTAGAAAAAGGACAGGGCTTATTTGGTCATTGTTCAGATTCTTCTGGTCAAGCCCTTTTAGCGGTCGCCATAGAAGGGGCAGAATTAGAATCTGTAGCCATACAAGATTTGGTGAAACAAATCTCTCAAAAAGAGCCTCAAGGGATTGCCATCCTAGAAAGCTGGATCCGGCATTTAGGAAAAAGTATTAACCAGATGCCTTTAAATAATGTAATCAAAATTATCAATCCTGATTTTTCTTCATACTTTTCCCTAGAAGATAAACAAATTATTCAATCCTTTAGTGAACAAATAATTTGGGTAGAGATTAGAGAAGGAGAAGTTGACTATTTAGGAAAGCCAGAGTTAACCTTAGAGATCAATTCTCCTCTATTTCCTCTGGCTAATAGGATGTGGTTAAAATCCGAAAATGCCAGTCAAATCAAAATAACTACTACTGATACTATAGAACAAGCAGAAGAAATTACCCATAGCTTAGACCTATTACATAACTATTTTTATTACTATTTAAACCAAAAATTTATTGAAGATAAAGAAGCCGAATTTAGACGGTTTCAAGCCAGACAACAACTAAATAGCCAAGTTACTCAATCAGCATTAGGAAAATTAACCTCAATTCTCAAACCGGGTTATGATGTTTTTTTTGGATCAGGAACACCTCTATTAATTGCAGCGGGTGCCGTAGGTCATGCCATGCAAATTGTCATTAAACCGCCATCTGCCTCAGAAGATATGAGTAAGCTGGCTAATCCCTTAGAAGCTATCGCTTATGCCTCTCAATGCCGTATTCGTTCTGTAAGATTAGTGGGGGATTGGTGGCTCTCAGAACATGGCCCCTTACTTGGCTATAATCAAGACAATTGTCCTGTTGCTTTATTACCAAATCCCCAAAAAAACAGTATCTATCTATTATTTGATCCTATCAAAAAAACTCGTACCCCTGTTAATCAGGACGTCGCTCAACATATTAGCTCCCAAGCTTATATGTTTTACCGTCCTTTGCCCCTTGTTGTTCAAGGGGTCGGGGCACTATTTAGATTTAGTATAGCAGGCTATGAAAAAGAATTAGGATTAATTGCCCTGATCGGTATAATAGCAACTCTTTTAGGAATGGTTGTCCCCCAAGCCACGGGGATGTTAATGGATCAAGCCATTCCTGGCAGTAATTTACTCTTATTAAAGCACATAGGGTTAGTGTTATTTGCTACTGCGTTTGCTCAAGCCGCTTTTCAACTTTCCCAAGGAATTATGACCTTGCGTTTAGAAACAGTTGCTGATGGAAATTTACAATTAGCGGTTTGGGACAGACTGCTTAAGTTAAGTCCATCATTTTTTCAGCAATATACCTCTGGAGATCTAGTGAATCGTCTCCTAGCAATACGGGAAATTCATCATCTGTTAAGTGGGGCAACTCAGCGCACATTACTCAGTGGCGTTTTTGCTCTTTTGAATCTAGGATTAATGTTTATTTATAGTATTAAACTTGCTCTAGTTGCTTTAGGACTATCTGTAATTGCGGTCATTGTCACAGTTGTTTCTGGTGTTGTTTTAGTTCGCAAAGAGCGAAAACAAGAGGCTCTTGATGGAGAAATTGATGGTTTAACAGTACAACTGATTAATGGAGTGGCTAAACTTCGGGTCGCTGCTGCTGAAGAACGTGCTTTTTGGGCTTGGGCGGAAAAATACAGTCAAAAAACTAAGTTAACTGCAGGAATTCAACGAATTAATGATAGTCTATCTACCTTTAATGAAGCCTTACCGTTAATAAGTTCAGTAATCCTGTTCTGTTTTACCTTATTATTTATCCAAATCAACCAAGAAAAGAATCTCCCTAACACTCTGACTGCAGGGACTTTTTTAGCCTTTCAGGTTGCCTTTGGAACTTATATTGGGGGAGTCACAAGCTTGAGCAATACCTTAACAGATATTTTAGGAATTGTCCCCATGTGGGAAAGGGCGAAATCTATTTTACAGGAAAAACCAGAATCTGATATTAATCAGCAAGACCCGGGTCGTTTAAGCGGACATATTGTTTTAGATCATCTCAGCTTTCGTTATCGAGAAGATGGCCCTTTAATTATCGATGATATTAGTATTCATGCTAATCCCGGTGAGTTTATTGCACTTGTTGGTCCTAGTGGAAGTGGAAAATCAACCCTTTTTCGTTTGTTATTAGGATTTGCTAGTCCCATCACAGGAACGATTTATTATGATGGTCAAGACTTAGCGGGGTTGGATGTTACTGGTTTGCGTCGCCAATTAGGTGTTGTTCTACAAAATGGTCACGTTCAACAAGGGTCGATTTTTCACAATATTACTAGTGGTGCGTTAGTATCCCATGATGTAGCCTGGGAAGCAGCACGAATGGCTGGATTAGCCGTAGATATTGAGAAAATGCCCATGGGAATGCACACCGTTATTAGTGAAGGAGGAAGTAACTTATCGGGAGGACAAAGACAGCGTTTATTAATCGCTCGTGCTTTGGTCAATAAACCAAAAATCATTCTGATGGATGAAGCAACCAGTGCCCTTGATAACCGCACTCAAGAGATAGTGACTGACAGCTTGGAGCAACTCCATGCAACACGTATTGTTATTGCTCACCGTCTTAGTACAATTCGTAATGCAGACCGAATTTATGTACTGGAAGCTGGACGAATTGTCCAGACCGGAACATTTGCACAGCTCAGTCAAGAAGAGGGGTTGTTTGCACGACTGGTTGCTCGACAACTAGACTAAAATTCTCTATTACTCTTCTTTCTTTAAAAAATCTGGCAGCCATAACAAAATTAGTACGATAAAACAGATAATGGTTAAACCAATAGCATAGCGAATATTCTGTTTAAGCATTGATGAGACTTGGAGAAGAAAGTAGTAATCAAGCATTTTTACAAATGTCAGTTAATTTCTCTATTATAGCGTTTATCGCAGTTATGAGGTACAGTCTTATTTGACACTGCCTCCCCTATTCCCTTGCTGCATCGCTTAAAACCCTCTTTACTATTGCCTTTTGCCTTTTGCCTTTTGCCTTAAAGGGATAAGCAATGTCGCTCATGAGTATGAGAACTGCTATATACAAGATAGCACACCAACACTATATTACACTATATTACTGTTATGAAACCCAAAAAAAAATCTAATCTATTCCGAGAAGAATCTGTAGAACACTTAACTTCCCCAGAAAAATTAGACCAAGCTATGGAAGTTGTCTCCCGTCAAGACTGGCTTCCTTTATCTACTTTGGCAGGAATAGTGTTCTTAACCATTATTTGGAGTATTGTCGGTAAACTTCCCTTAACTATTAAAAGTAAAGGGGTGCTAATTCATCCACACAAAGTCGTTGAAGTTCAGTCTCCTGTTAGTGGTCAGTTAGAACAGATCAATATCAAGGAAGGCGACTGCGTTGACCGAGGTTTCGTGTTAGCAACAATTGAACCCTCTGATATTCAGCAGAAACTTCAGCAACAGAAAGAAAGATTAACACAACTACAATCACAAAGTCAATTAGCGAATACTCTTCAGGTACAGCGAACTAATTTAGAAGTGTTGTCCCTTCAGCAAAAACAAGAGGCATTAGAACAGTCTCTACAAAATAGTGAAAGCTTAAATTTGGTTCTCAATAATCAAGCAATAGAGGCTATAAACCAGCAAAAACAAAGCATTCAGCAAAAAATAACGGATCTTCAAACTATTACCCCAACACTGAAAGAAAAAGGACTTAACTCCATCAAAGAACAAAGAGTTAGTATCTTTAAGCAACTTAACGATTTTCACGAACTCAGTTCTAGCTTAAAAGATAGGGTAGAAAAACGTCGTGAACTAGTTCAAGCAGGAGCAATCTCTTTAGATCAAATATTAGAAGCGGAACAATCTTATAAACAAAATCTGCAAAATATCTCTAAACTAGAGGCTGAACTCAAACAGCTAGATGTTAAAGAAGCTGAAGTGGAACAGCAATATTTAGATAACTTAAGTACCATTAGCAAGCATCAAGCTGAATTAAGAGAATTGACAGTTAAGGAAACTCAAAACAGAGATAAATACTTGAAAACTATGAATCAAGTTGCTCAACAAAAAACGGCTATAAAAACCTTGGCTACAGAAAGAAAAAAACTTGAACAGCAAAATTTAGAAGATTCTAGCAAAAGAGAAAATGAAATTCAACAGGTTAAGTACGATATAGCCCAACTTTCTAAACAGTATAATGATAATCAAGCTATCACAAGTCCTTATTCGGGGTGTTTTCTGAACATAACGGCTAGTAAAGGGTCTGTTATTGACAAAGGGTTTTCTTTAGGAGTGATTCAAAGACAGAGTTCATCAGACAGTCTCTCAACCGTTGCTTACTTTCCTGTTGGGCAGGGTAAAAAGATCAAACCTGGTATGAAAATCTATGTTACACCTGATACAGTTCGCCGAGAAAAATTTGGTAGTATTATTGGTACTGTCTCGGAAGTATCTCCTTTTCCTATTACTCAACAAGGAGCCACTAAACTGATAGGAAACTCTACAATAGCTGAAAATTTGGCATCTAAAGTTAGACCTGTTATTGAAATCCATGGGAAGTTACAGGCTGACTCCTCGACTCCTAGTGGTTATGCTTGGTCTTCTTCTCAAGGACCGTCGTTGACAGTGACTTCAGGAACTACTGTAACAGTACAAGTCACCATTGAAGAGCAAACCCCCATTACCTTAGTTTTACCAATCTTGCGGCAATTGAGTGGGATTTATTAAATATATAAAGGGAACAGGGAACAGGGAGCAGGGAACAGGGAACAAACATTCTCTCAATTCCTACACGGATTGCTATATCCAATGTCACCTCAACCTGAGGGGGTGTGGGGAGATGGGGAGATGGGGAGATGGGGCAGATTTTTATTAAGCGATGCAGCGCGGTCTTGGGGGTTTCCCCCATGAGCGACTGCATCAAGACAGGGTAATTATCCTAACATGATCTAAGCATCCTGGTTGGGCTTATTTTTTGTAAATGCGAAGATAGGTTTGTACATAATCCATAGAGAACTGACCGGGATTCTCTCGAATCCTAGCTGTAAATCTTTGGTAGAATTGGTTGACAATTTCAGAAATGTCTTGATTGGATCGATTGCTTAGGGCATTTCTCAATGTATGTTCACTCCAAGAGCGAGTCGCTTGGGTGAGACCTTGGGCAAATTTCTCTGCATCCCTATCATCTTCGTACTGAGACCGATAAGGGCACCGAATCAGCATGGTTCGGGTATCTGCTAATCGTAACCCAGCTTGATAAACGTCACTTTGAGGGTCTTCGAGACACGCAGTAAACTCGGCTTCTGTTCGGTAATAACTTTGTGATGTAGCGCCAACATACTCTTCTGGTTGAATCAATTCCTCAATCTGCATTTGTTTCCAAATTTCGTGCAGAATATCTTTCAGGTTCAAGTCTACCAGGTTGTGCCCTACATAGCGCCCTTGTTCGTCTACGGATAAGTTGACGGTTACTATTTGACCTCCAGATTTGAGTTCTTTAGCTCTAGCCAGGAGAATAGTGCTCCAGTCAATCTGTGACTGTGCTTGAAAAATTGCTTTATCTTCTACTGGGGCAGAAACATTGACATCAATATGATTGCTTAGATGTTTGGGTAGCTTACTTAACCAGTGCATGGCTGTGGAGGAGAAACCAAAGTCTAGACTATTGGGGGGACAAACAGGTTCATAAAATGATCGTGGAACCATTGAAACTACTATATTTTGATCACCCTGCATCAATAACGTTGCATTTTTGCCTAGGGCATTAAAGTCATTACTGGGTAAATCATTAAATATTACTTCAACAAAAGCCCCGTTATTTTGTTTTTTTATAGTAGCAACAATCTGCTGCCATAATCCTTGGCTAGTACCACCGTCTGCAATGCCGTAATCCGCTAGTCTTACCTGTGAAGAGTTTTGGATGGGCTGGATTGCTTTTGCTACTAAATCCCCAGCAGCTTCGAGACAAAGTTTGGCTCCAAGGGTGTTGAGTGAGTAGTTAGATGCCATATAAATTGCCATGTTATCTCCTCTCAAATGATGATTGAGTATTTTTGAACCTGATTTTTAGTTAATTATCAATAAAACCCTAAATTTTGCTGCCAGCCAATTTAGGGTTTTGATATATTAGAGTTTTTGATTATTATTAAATTCATTGATTATCAGTTAAATATTCGCGTATTTTTTTCATAAAAAGTGATATTATCAATATAAATTATATCATAAAAATTAAGCATAATAAATCAACATATGACTAGACATATGAAACTAAATAATTTACGGTTATTGCGTATTGATTATACGAATTTTTCAGAAACAAAGCCTAAAATTATTACTAGGCAATACTTTGAGATTTTGAGATACATACTATGTAATATAAACTATCAATTATCATCAAAATCTCAAAGCTATACCAATCCTAAATGAATTGTGAGAATTTTTGTTCTCTTTTCCCTACTCCCGTCTTGATGCAGTCGCTCATGGGGGAAACCCCCAAGACCGCGCTGCATCGCTACTCCCTACTCCCTACTCCCTACTCCCTACTCCCTACTCCCTACTCCCTGTTCCCTGTTCCCTGTTCCCTTTGGTATATACACAGT